>JAZQZB010000001.1:0-15197 GCA_045633825.1 Alphaproteobacteria bacterium
TATCATTTGTTTTAACAAGTGTTGAAGCAAAAGCTCAAGGAGTGGTTTCTTTATCTGAAGAAGCCTTATTTGAAGATGAGCTTGATACCGAAATAATAAAAAAGAAAGATGCTCCGGAAATTAGCGCCGAAGTTCCGGTTATATCTTCGGAAAAAAATGATACTCCCGAAGTTATTGTAACTCCTTCTGCAACCGAAAAAGAACCAAAACCGAATGATGACATAAAAAAAGAAGCATCTCCTTTTGATTCTATTATCAAAAAAAATTCGGAAAATGAAACAAAACCTTCTGAAGTAAGTATTTCTGACAAAATAAATGCTGACATATACAAACTTCTGGATGGAAAAACAGACCTTAAGGATAGCGATGTTTTCAACCATATGACAGATATTGAAAAAAGAACAGCTATTTTAAATTTAGAATTACGCAGAGAAAAACTTCAAAATGAAATTGAGGCGGCAAAATATAAAAGACGCGAAGCTTTGGCTAAAGAAAAACAACAAGAAGAAGAGCAACGTCTGAAAAATTTGGCGGCAGAAAAAGAAATAGAAAGAAAAACTCTTGAAGAACAAGCCAGATTGAAAGAATTGGATCTGGAATTTGAAGAACTTCGTCAAGAAAAGCTTTTAGCTTCTTACAAAAATAAAATGTTAGAAGAAACACAAAAATGGATTGATCACAACAATACTTTTTATACTCAAATAGGAGAATTAAGAAGTAACAATAAAAAAATCATCGAAAACACAAAATCAAAATTTAACACTCTTAAAGAAAAAGCTATCAAACAACGAGAAGAATTTGTAAAAACAGTTACGGATTATGAAAAAAGAATAAGCGATAAAGATTCTCAATTATCGATTTTGCGTTCACGTATAGCTAATTTGGAAAAAGAAATAGATGCGGCTAAAAAAAATCCGTTTGCCGGTTTTGATAAAGCTCAACTTGCAGCTGCGGCAGGAATTGATCTTGATGCTTTAGACGCCTTTATTAACCAAAATCAATTATCTACTTCCGTAAACGGAACAGAACCTGTTGAGAACGATTTATCAAAACTTTACAGAGTTACGGAAATCAGAGGAAAAGGAGATGAATTAATCGCAAGATTAATTAATAAAAATGATGTAACATTTTATGTTAAAAAAGGAACAAGCTTACAGTCCGGACATGTAATAAGCGAAATTACCACAACTTACGTTCTGGCCGAAAAAGATAATGAAAAACAATATCTGTACTTTGCTGCCGGAGGTATTTTGCCAACGGAAATTTCCAGTGATGATAAAAAAACGGACGACAAAGAAACAAAAAAACAATAAAAACAAATAGTTATAATAAATTATTTATAACTATAAAATAAAAAAACGGATTATTTCATGGCCGAAAAAAACGAAAATGAAAACAAAACATCGCAGGAGGTATCTCAAGGTACCTCCGCTGTTGCGTCTTCGGCTCCTGAAGGAAAAAAACAAAGTAGCGGTATTTTAGAAAAATATTTTGCGAACGGAAACAGCCTGCTAACCCTATCAGGGTCGGAAATGGCCGTAAACGATGACACCAAACGCTTATTGGCATTGTTTAGAGACGGGCGCTTTTTGGTTGTAGAAAGCCACCGTTTTGACGGGCGAGTATTAAGTTTTGAAGTTTTGGCTCGCAAAAAAAAGGTACCTATTCAAAAACCCACATATGTTTCTCAAGCAGAATTAAATGCTATTTATGCGGTAGGAGAACGAGCTCAAGCAGCTTCCGATGCTGCGACCGATGAAGATCTTGATCAAGTTCAAATGTTAAAAGACTTTGTGAACGTGATTATGCGTGCCGCTTCGGTAAGAACATCTGACGTTCACGTTGTTGTTGCAGATTCTACAACTATTCTGTTTCGTTCAGACGGTATGATGAAAGTTGAAATGGAATATTCTAAAGAGTGGGGAGAATCGTTTGTTCGTGCGGCCTTCGCATCTGCCGATATTTCGGATTCAAACTATTCTCAAAACGAATTCCAAGGAGCACAAAAGCTCGGTTCGACACCTCTGCGAGGTTCTAAAGGTAAATTAATGTTACCTCACAATGTATTGGCTATTCGATTGCAATTTAACCCTATTGCGTTCGGTTCGCAATATTTGGTTATGCGTTTATTATATGCCGAAGAAAACCCTGAAAGTTCCGGCGATTTGGCATCACTTGGTTTTACCGAAATGGAACAAGATTTGTTTTACAGATTGCGTGCGGTTCCGGTTGGTTTGAGTATTGTTGCCGGTCCTACCGGTTCGGGAAAATCAACAACCTTACAACGCAATATGATTAAATTGCTACAAGAAAAAAACTATGAATTAAACTTGCTTACCGTGGAAGATCCGCCGGAATATCCGATACCGGGGGCAAGACAAATGCCGGTTACCAATGCAAACAGCGAAGAAGAAAAAGCCGAACAATTTACCAAAGCCTTGTCAGCAGCCTTACGTTCTGACCCCGACGTTATTATGGTGGGTGAGATACGTGCGCTGGCTTCGGCGCAACTTACTTTCCAAGGGGCTTTATCCGGTCACGGTATGTGGTCGACACTTCACGCCAACTCGGCACCGGCAATCTTAAACCGTTTTAGAGATATGGGGGTAGAAACATTTAAATTACTTGACCCGGAATTGATAAAAGGGTTGGTTTCTCAACGCTTATTCAGAAAACTTTGCCCTCATTGTCGCATGACGGTAAAAGAAAGACAACAAGATCCCTCCTTTTCTCGTTTAAGAACAGCATTAGGAGATTTCGGGGTTGAAAACACCTTTATTCGAGGACCGGGATGTAAAGCTTGTAACGGAACCGGTGTAAAGGGGCGTATGTGCGTACCGGAAATTGTTTTACCGGATGCTTCTTTCCTTGAAATGATGGTAAAAGGCGAAACAAAACGAGCTATTGACTACTGGACCGCAGATTTAGGCGGACGAACATTGAAAGAAGCTGCAATAGAAAGAATGCTTAAAGGATTTATTGATTTAGATGAGGTTGAACGTTGGTGCGGTTTGCTTGATCAACGTCCGGCTTATTAAAATAAGGATTAAATTATGGCAGAAGCAAAGAGAAAAAAGAGTTCGATTCAAAAGGCTATGCAAAATTTGGGCAAAGCCGAAGAGATGTATTCTAAAGCGATTATAATATTCTCTAATAAAACTCGATTAAAAATTTTTAAGAAAATCGCCTCGCTCATGAGAAACCGCTTTTCATTAATGGATGCTCTTGATATGTTGCATGATGCAGCATCAAAAGGCGGGAAAAACCCGAACGAACCGTTAGCTATTGCTCTAGCTTCTTGGGGACGAGCTCTTAACAACGGTAGAACTTTTTCCGACGCCTTAAAAGGCTGGGCACCGGACAGAGAAAGATTAATGCTTTCGGTCGGTGACGCATCAGACCTTGAAAGCGCACTAATGAACTTGATTAAAGTAACCGAAGGTACTACCAAGATGATACGTCCGATTATCGGCGCCATTGCTTATCCGACATTTTTATTTATGATGGCGGTATTGATTATTTATGCCATCGGGGTATATATGGTTCCGCCAATGATAGATGCCGCACCAAACGTCAGGTGGCGAGGTTTGGCAAGAGACTTGGTTAATTTGTCCGAATGGATTAGATATAACTGGCTTATTGCTTTTTCTTCAGTTCCGGTTATTATATTGGTAATATATGCAACTATCGGTATTTGGACAGGAAAAGCTCGCGCAATTATCGACAATTTGCCACCTTGGTCATTATATAAAGTGTTTGTAGGTATCAGTTGGCTGTTAGCTTTGGCGGCGCTGATTAAAGCCGGAACCCCGGTATCTACGGCAATGGCTGCATTAAAAAAAGATGCAACCAGATATCTAACCGAAAGAATTGATAAAACTTTGGTCTTTATTAACAACGGTGATAACTTGGGACAAGCTTTGGACAAGACAAAACTTAATTTTCCCGATACCGAAATTGTGGCCGACTTAAAAATCTATTCAGAATTGGACAACTTTGAAGAAGCGTTAAACAACTTGGCTAATGAATGGTTGGAAGAATCTGTTTATTTGATTGAGCAAAAAGCAAGTATCTTAAACATGGTCGCCTTATTAACCGTCGGTGCCGTTATTGCTTGGGCAGTTATGGGAACATTTGAAATGCAAGACCAAATTACCAGCGGTATGGGGTAATAAAAAAGGATAAAAAGATGCACTCGATTATCAACTTAATAAAAAAATATAAAATAATAATCATGGCGACGTTAATAAGCTCAATAACCGTCGGCATCGCAATCTTTGTATTTGTTAATATCAAAGAAAATAAAATTTATAAAAAGGCTGAAGAACAAATAATCGAGCTATCACAAAATATCCTTAAATCATATAAAATAAGGCCTGATTTTTGGGGGCTTTCGACAAATGAAGTTATAAACAAAAAACTTTATACCCATAATATGAAAGCAGAAAATAATAAACTTATCGGATATTTTAATAATATTGTCGAAATCGGCGCTGACGACAACGGCAATATTGTAATGCCGACCGAAAAACATTTTGTTATTGCTTATAAAGACTTAACCGAAAAACAATGTTTCGGACTACTTTCACAAAAATTTAATAAAACATTTTGGCTGACTATTAACAAAATAACCATCAAAAATGAAATAAATTCTCAAGATTTTATATGGGGTGATACAAGTTTTGCACTACCTATAAGTCGTGAAAGCCTTAAAAAATCATGTGTTTCGAAAAAAAACACAATAACATTGCAATTTTAATAAAAAATATTGCACAATTATTATTTAATAATATATCATGCTAATGATTTACTGTAAGTATATATAATTTTTAACCATAAATTAAATAATTATATATTATAAATAGTAATAGCTTATGACTTTGGTTATAACGATGATATATCATTTTATGCCTAAAAGCAGAATTGTTACGGCAAAAAAACTTTGTTATAGTAAAAGTATGATAGCAAAAATTTTATAAAAGGAGATGAAAAATGACAATATTATCTAAAAATGACCAAAAAGGTCGTTCGATGGTGGAGATGCTGGGTGTGCTGGCCATCATCGGGGTGCTTTCGGTCGGTGGTATTTCCGGTTATTCTAAAGCGATGGCAAAATTTAAACTTACTAAAGCACAAGATCAAATTTCAATGTTATTGATGAATATTCGTACGGCTTTTGCTACCAGCCCGAGCTATAAAGGATTGGACAATGCTACAGCGGTTGCGTTTGCCATTGCTCCGGGTGATATGTATGCAGGCTCATTATCTAATATTACCAGCGTTCATCACTTAAACAACGCCTTCGGTGGTGAAGCCCACGTATTTTCTTGCGATGTCGGGTCCGGAGATGGTTTAGCATGTAAAGAACATACTTCAGCTAACAAAGAGCAATTTTTTGCTATAGCGATGACTGATTTGGGTCGTGAAGCTTGTGTTAGTTTGGTATCTTCAGATTGGGGTACTGATGGTTTGATTTCTGTTCAAGTAAAAAAAGATGGTGATGGTGGTGATGGTGCTACTTTTACAACCGACAAGTTGCCTGTCGACATGATAGATGCCGGTAATGCTTGTGGCGGTTATGGTAAGAAAGCCACGGTTATTTGGACATATTACTAATAGTTAAAAAATTTACTATAACAATATAATCTCCTATTTTATAAAAAAGACCTTAAGCTGTTGAGCCGGAGGTCTTTTTTTTGTAATAAAAAAACACTGCTTTGCATTATCCGCCAATCGATTGAGTTACGCTGTCATCAAATGGCTTTGAACTAATTATAAATAAACTTTAAACTGTCATCCCTCCAAACGAAGTGAGGTCAAAAGATCTTCGAATTAGTTAAAATACATCGAAGATGCCTGATCTCGCTCGTACCTCGCTCAAGGCATGACTCTTCTATGTCATCCCTCGATTGCGTTAAGCAATCGTCAAGTAATCTTCGGATTAAAAAAATAGAAAAAATTAATTGTTTTTTTAATCATTTTTTGCATCAAAAAGTCTTGTATAACCCTTTAAATTATGCTAATATTTAAATTGCAAAAATATATCTTTAGAGACTATTAAGATCATCATTATAAATTAATAAGAGATTTTTTATTGAGACAAATAGCGTTTTGTCCGGTTAAAATATATCTACATTACGTTTGGTCACTTTGTTGGTTTCAATAATTTTGCAACATGCATTAACGTATGCATAAAAAAAGAGTAATAATTAAAAAAAAATAAAAAGTATGAAAGCAAATTTAGTAAAAAGAACTTTGGTTGCTATGATGGTTATCATGGCGACTGTGTTGTCGTTTGTGGCATGTGATAAGTACGAAGAAAGTCTCTATGTAAAAGGAGACAAAATTCAAGTAGAAATCAAAGACAGCCTTATCTATCGTGACAAGATTGTCTATCGCGATTCGATAGTCTATCGTGATTCTATAGTATACGAAAATAAAATCGTATACGTTGAAACTGTGAGTTTTCTTGACTTCACTTGTTACGATTTCACTCGCCAAGGAAACATTGAAGCTCACGCAGCAAACCATGCTGAAATCAGAGAGTTTTCTTTTAACTTTCTAATGGAAAATGCTGTAAAGGAAATTTTCTTTGACAGTGAACAAGAGGAAGGAAATGCTTCATTTTCTGTTACCGCAGAGGCGACATTTGATGAAAACTCCGTAGCAATGCTACAATTTTCAAACGGTGTTGAGACGAGAATAGTCCCAGTTATGGTTCCCGGAGCTCATTCGGTAATAGTTAACAGTAAGGAGATTTTCCCTTGCAATGAGTTTAAGCTTGTTGCAAGCTTGGAGGCAAAGCCAAACCAAATTATTAATGAAAAAGAATATGAGGTAGCAAATGTTACCGTTACTTTTCTTAATGGTGTTGGTGAGGCGGTTAAATCTTATGAACTTATGCTCTATTCGCCTGTGAAAGAGATAAACGAGCGTACAGTAAGTCTTGAGTATGAAGTTGTTGACGGTGAACTTGTAATCACAGGCTTGGTGGATAACACTATAAATCCTGATACAACTATTATCACTAAAGTTCCGCTTTCTTTGACTCTTTCAACAGAGGAAAAGAAAACAGTTGAAGGAACAGATTTCGATTTTGAGGCTAAAGGAGATCCGACTGACTCGTTGAAAACTGTAATCAAGAATCTTACAGAGAAGAAAGACAGTCTTTCTGTTACCTATAACGAGTATGAGGAAGTTTATTCTCATAGCGTTACTGCATCAGGTAACAACGTAGAGTTAAAGCAAACCGCTAAATATTATAACGGCTTTGTTGCTGAACTTTATGGAGAAAGATTGGAAATCAATCTTCCTGTAGAGGTAAAGACAGCTGATTACAAGAAGGTAAGTGAGAATGAGACAGTAAGTGAAAAGTCACAGCTTTACAATATCAACTATACTGCAAGCCAGTCATCATTGACAGCTTTAGCAAGTCAGGAGGTTGAAATTGTAATTGCGAAGGCTAATGAGCGCACTGTAAATCTTACATATAATGTTTCAAATGATAATTTGGTTGTAACCGGTAAGGTAGATAATACCATCGACGCAGACGAGACATTTACAGTAAGCATTCCACTTGAGTTAACACTTGTAGCAGAGTCAAAGAAGGTTATAAACGGAACAAACTTTGATTTTTCTGTAGGTGCAAATCCTTCAGAGGTTTCAAAGGATGTCGTTAATAGCCTTTCGAAGAAGGACGGTAGTCTCACAGTTGCCTATAACGAGATTGAGGGTGCATACACTCACAATGTTAAGGCATCGGGTAATACTGTAACAGTGAAGCAAACCGCTAAATATTATAACGGCTTTGTTGCTGAACTTTACGGAGAAAGATTGGAAATCAATCTTCCTGTTTCTGTTGAGACCAAGGATTACAAGAAGGTAAGTGAGAATGAGACAGTAAGCGAGAAGTCACAGCTTTACAATATCAACTATACTGCAAGCCAGTCATCATTGACAGCTTTAGCAAGTCAGGAGGTTGAAATTGTAATTGCAAGAAGCTCTTTCGAGGGCGAGACAGTTATCTACGCAAACCGCACCGTAACTTTTGATAAGCTGCAAAGCCCGAAAGTTTATGACTGCGTAGTAACAAGTGTCTCAACCGGAGGTCACAACTTCAAATATCGTGAAGTTTACGCCGACGGTTCGAAGAGCGCTTGGACTTCAGAATCTCTTTCTTCTGCCAACTTCAAGTTCATTGAAGAAGGTATGAAGAATAACAATGCAGCTCTCGCAATCTACAATCATAAGAACGTAGAAGGATCAAGAGTTGGTTATTTGAGAGACTTCCTCTCAATAGCCGGCCAAATCATCTACTTCGCGTATGATTGTCCTCAGTCAACATTCGATAGCGTAAACGCTACAATGTTTGGCAGATTGGAAAGCTGTATTTTGGGAGCCGCAAAGGCGAACAACGTTATAGAAATGGATTGTGAGGCAGGGTATTATAATGAGAACCTCATCTCCCCTGCAGAAACAGTTCGTTTCTAAAATCTCTTTAAGAGTCGGCACATTTGTGCCGGCTCTTTTTGTTTTTAATTATTATCCGTTATTCTATAACATCTCCCTAAATGAAATAAAATCAAGAAATCTTCTCTAATTGTCATCGTTATTTTTTGCAAAGCAAAAAATTCAAGAGATCTTCGAATTTATTATAAATAAATTTTAAATTGTCATCCCTCGATTGCGTTAAGCAATCGTCAAGGGATCTTCGAATTAATTAAAATACATCGAAGATGCCTGATCTCGCTCGTGCCTCGCTCAAGGCATGACAGTTATTTTGAACACGTAGCGCAGGCAAAGAAATGACTTTTTTTATAAAAAAAGCGAAACTTTTTTATAATTAAAAGTTTCGCTTCTATTTAGAGTTAGTGTGATTTATTAAAAAGTAAATCTGATACCGACATACCATTCATGACCATTTACTTCACCTTCTTCAATTTTACCCAAAGTGTAATAACGATATCCACCGTCGATATTCAAACATTTGTTGATTCTTAAGGTTAAACCGGCACCGGCTTGCCATGAAAATTTGTTTTCATCAATAGAATATTCATCATGAGTACCGTCAAAAGTGAAAGTGATTTCACTATAACCGATACCACCGGTAATATATGGGCTAATCCAATAATTTGGCATAAAGTCAATATAAGCATTTAACATAATAGAGTTTGCTTCAACAGTCGATGTGCTGGAAAGAAAACCCATAACATTATAAGTTTCTTCTTGAGCATCATCTCTAACTATATATTCAACTTCACCGCGAAAATATTTATATTTATAACCGATAGCAGCAGAATACATTGCAACCGAATTAAAAGATAATTCTGATTTCTTGGATACTGCATCATCTTTGTCATTTAAGTTCATCCATGTTCTTCCGCCGCGAGCTGTTAAATAAAAACCGTCTCTGGCTTGAGCTACCGTACTGGTAACTAAACAAAGAGCCATACCAACACAGGCTAATACTAAACCTTTTTTCATATCGTCCGTCTCCTGATAAATTTATCAAATTCTGCTGTGAGCATAACACGTAAATATTATTGAAAGGTTAATTAATAAAATTTTTTCATCAAATAAATTAAAAAATATAAATGATGTTTTATAAAGCACTTCGCAAAGGAATGACTCTTCTATGTCATCCCTCGATTGCATTAAGCAATCGTCAAGGGATCTTCGGATTAATTAAAATACATCGAAGATGCCTGATCTCGCTCGTGCCTCGCTCAAGGCATGACAGTTATTTTTAACATATAGCGCTTCGCAAAGGAATGACTATATTATATTACGTTGTAAAAAAAAACAGATAATAATTTAAAATAAGAAGAGCCGACACAACTGTGTCGGCTCTTCAAAACAGGGATTAAAAAGCAAATTCAAATTTAGCGCCAGCTGTCCAATGGGACAAAACTGTTGCTGATGTTGAATTTGCACTATAATTCAGGTCACCTTCACCCTTTACAGCGGTGATAGCTCGTATACCATAGCTTCCGAAAAGGCTAAAGTTTACGACACCAAGCTGCAAAGCAACGGGAACGACCTCTATGGATGCACCACCGCCAAAAGACATCTTTGTGCCTCCGACCTGAAGTCTTTCAGGGTCGTCATTTGCGACACCTTCCCAACTTCTGGCATACTGTCCCATAACGACAGAAACTCCGATACCGGCGTTGTAAATACCTTCTGAACCACCGGGGGTCCAATTAAGCATATACTTACCACCGATTTCGGCGTTGCCGTTTTCAAGGTAGAATGCAAAAGTTCCACCATAGCTGTGGCCAAGAGTATAACCAAATCGGCTATAACCCATTACATCAAGAGAAGTGAAACCTCCCATAGATGAATAACCACCGCCAACGGCGCCTGTGAGACAGTTGTCTCCGGAAATCATTGTATCTCCATTTAAGACACATGCAATTCCTAGCTCGACAGTTAGTCTGTCTTTTTGACTGCTGTGTGATACTTCTTTCCAAGGCTCTGAAAGAGCTTTGTTTTGAGTGTATCCCAAGAAGTAATCATACGAAACACCGGCAAAAATGCCAAAGTGCTCCCAGTTATAACCGATACGAGCTTGAGCTCCAAGTAGAAACTTTGGAGCCGGAAGATTATATTTAAACAAATCCTCGTTGTTTGGATTTGTATATATACTCTCTGTTCTACTCTGACCCAAGCCGAAGCTTACAGCCGGTGCAAAATAGAAATTTCTTCCGATTTTCGGCCCGATAAAGGCCTTTGCAGACAGCGTCTTATTCATAAAATCATCGCCGACCTCAAGGCCATAGTGCCACCAGTTACGATGTCTTGTCACACTGATGTAACTTGACACTCCCTGATGAGACATATCAGTACCAAAGTTATAACCTCCTGAAAGAGATATCATGGTTTGACTATTATTCTCTCTCAAGTTTCTATTTTGTGCATTTGCAAAGGTCACGCTCATCATCAACATCATCACCATGATAAGCATTCCTATTTTCGTTGTTTTTGCCATTTGTTTACGAATTAATAAAAATAAATGTTTTCTTCCGGAGAAATAGTATTATCATTGTATACTCCGGCTATACAAGACATCTCAATAGAACCTTCAACGGTTGTTTTGCCTGTTCCTAAAATGCAATCATCAAGCTCACCAAACATTGTAGCGTTTACGCTATCAAATGTTGATTGAGGACAATCATAAGAAAAATATATGATCTGGCCGGCTATTGAAAGGAAGTCTCTCAAGTAACCAACTCGCGAACCATTTATGCTCTTATGATTGTAGATTGCGAGAGCTGCATTGCTATTCTTCATGCCGTCTTCAATGAACTTGAAGTTGGCATCAGAAAGCTTCTCTGAGGTCCAAGCGGATTTTGAACCGTCGGCGTAAACTTCACGATATTTGAAGTTATTGCCACCGGTTGAGACGCTTGTTACCACACAATCATAAACCTTTGGGCTCTGGAGCTTATCAAAGGTAACTGTGCGGTTTGCGTAAATCACTTTCTCGCCCTCGAAAGAACTTCTCGCAATTATAATTTCAACTTCCTGCGTTGCCGATGCACTCAATGAGCTTTGGCTTGCAGTATAGTTGATATTGTAAAGGCAAGAGATTGCTTCATTATTCACAGTCTCTGCGCCCTCCATCTTCTCTGCCGAAATAGAAACCGGAAGATTAATTTCCAATCTTTCTCCATAAAGTTCAGCAACAAACGTATTATAATATCTAACGTTCTGCTTTAACTCTATGTTGTTACCTGATGCAGTAACGAATTGGCTATAATCTGCGCTATACTCGTTATAGGTAACTGAAAGCTGTCCGTCCTTTTTCGAAAGGCTATTAACGACATCCTTTGAAACCTCTGAAGGATTTGCACCTACAGAAAGCGTCAAATTCTGACCGTTTACAACCTTCTTTTCCTCTGTCGAGAGAGAAAGTGCAAGCGGTATACTTACGGTAAACTCTTCATCTTCAGCAATGGTATTATCTACCTTGCCGGTGACTACGACATTCCCGTCGACAACATCATACGAGATGTTAACTGTACGCTCGTTTACAGGTTCTTCTACTTTAATCGGCGAATAGAGCATAAGTTCATAAGATTTACCCGCCTCACCAACACCATTAAGAAAAGTAACGGTAACATTTGCTACTTCATACTCCTTTTCGTCAATGGTTTGATTCGGTTTTGCCTCCAAGCTTGTAACAAGCTTAAACGGCTCACACGGGAAAATCTTCTTACCGTTAACGATTACCGAAACAGCTCCGGGAACCATAACAGGCACTGTTCTCTTTTCATCTCCGTTAGAAACTTGTAGCATCGCCACAGAATGTTCATCAAATGTCGCCTCTTTCGAAACATCAAATAATACTTTTGCCATTACACTCTCAAAGAAAATTTCTTTTAGAGCACATTCCATCAAAAAGTTATAAGAAGACTCTCTGATTTCAGCATGGTTTGCTGCGTGAGCTTCGATGTTACCGGATGGAGTAAAATCGTAACAATCAAAATCTTTTTCGGTTTCAACGTATACGATTTTTTCCTCGTAGACTATAGAATCACGATAGACTATCGAATCTCTATAGACTATTGAATCGCGATAGACAATCGAATCCTTCACAAAAATCTGAACTTTATCTCCTTTAAAGTAGATTGAGTTCTCATATATGTCGCTGCAAGAAGCAAACGACAAAATAGTCGCCATGATAACCATCATAGCAACCATCAAATTTTTTGCTTTCATAATTTTTATTTTTTTTTAATTAATAATATTCTTTATTTTTTATGCATACGTTAATGCATGTTGCAAAATTATTAAAACTAACAAAGTGACCAAACGTTATAATGTAGATATATTTTAACCGGACAAAACGCTATTTGTCTCAATAAATAATCCCTTATTAATTTATAATGATGATCTTAATAGCTTCTAAAGATATATTTTTGCAATTTAAATATTAGCATAATTTAAAGGGTTATACAAGACTTTTTGATGCAAAAAAATCGATATAACTACTTAAAAAAACAAAAATTTTATTGATTTTGCAAATATCCGTTAACTTGTGTGGTAAAAAACTCATTAAAAGCACTCGGATTGTTAGTCATATTTTGTAAACCTTCGATTTTTTGAAAACCTATCGGAGTCGCATTTTCAACATCGACCATAACAACCTCGAGCGGATTGGTTAAATTATATTCTTCAATAAAGCCGGAATTAGCATCTTCGGCATAATTTATCAAAAAAAGCTCGTAATTATTAAGATAATTTTGATTATATACTTCTTCAATCATTTCAATAGCTCGCGGACAATTAAGACAGGGCTGATTGTTAAAAAATATATAAATTCTTGATTTATCCGGCGATGCATTCAGCTTTTGATAATATTCCTCTTCCAGTTCCATTTGAAGAACATTATTTTCTTGTGCCAAAGCAATCGTACAAATGGCAAACAAGCCGATTACAAATGCAAAATATTTCATCTTTTGATATCCTTTCTTTTGTTTATTTTTTACAAAAATTTATATATGAACAAATACACAAAATTTAAGATGCTAAATTATAAACAACTCTAATATTTTTTGCTTTATTCTTAACCTTTGCTACAATATTATATCATTGTTTTAATTGATATTGCAGAAGGTTTTAATGAGTATTGCTTTAGTTTTGGAAGGCGGAGCAAAAAGAGGAATTTATACCGCCGGAGTATTAGACGTTTTGTTAGAAAATAACCTTATTGCTGACGGAGTTATCGGTGTTTCTGCCGGAGCAATTCACGGAGCATCTTATGTTTCCGGACAAATAGGTCGATCAATTCGTTATTATATGAAATACAGCAATAATTATAAATTTATGAGCTTGTTAAATTGGTTTTTAACCGGAAACGTCGTCGATACAAAATTTTGTTATTATGAATTACCCGAAAAATTAGACCCTTTTGATCATGAAACTTTTGAAAAATCTAAAACCAAATTTTATGCCGTTTGCTCAAATGTCGAAACAGGAAAAGCCGAGTACATACATTGTACCGAATTAAAACGCAGTATTACTTATTTGCGCGCTTCAGCCTCTCTTCCGGTGTTTTCAAAAATTGTTAAAATAGATGATAAAAAACTTCTTGATGGCGGAATTTGTGACTCTATTCCTCTAAAAGCCAGTATCAATTTAGGATATAATAAAAATATTGTGGTTTTAACCCGCCCTAAAGGATATCAAAAGAAAAAATCAAACTTCTTAACCATCTCCAAATGGGTATATCGCAAATTTCCAAACTTTGCTAACGCTTTGGAAAATCGACATATTATGTATAATGAAGAACTTGATTTTATTGAAAAAGAAAGCCGGACATCAAATAATGTATTAATCATCAGGCCATCAATCGATTTAGGTGTAAAACATATGGAAAAAGACTTAAATAAAATTAAGGCAATGTATGAGCTGGGACAAAAAGACGCAACAAAAGCACTGGAACAAATAAAAGGATTCTGGAATTAAAATGAAATTTAAATCAAAAATAAAAGACTTATCTTTATTTGTTTTGCTTTATAGCGCAACTATTGTCGGAGCTGTTGCTTTATATACCTATTTAAACTTCGGAATTGTTACTATTGATAAGTTTCTATCTGTTTTAAATGAAGTTTTTTATCTTGATTGGGCCGTAAAAAAAATTCAAATTTATTCTTTTGTATTACTTTTTGTAGCTTTATTGGGAACATATTTTTTAAAACCAAAACATATTTTTATCTTATCTGCTTTATTATTTCTATTACCTGTTTTCGAATTTGATATAATTTCTTATTTTCGCTATAAAAATACAACATCAACTTTTTATGAAGAAAATTATGTAGAACCTAAAATCGAAAACAAAATAAAAAACAACCTTATCGTTATATATTTAGAAAGTTTTGAAAAACAATTTGCTTCTGAAGAAACTTCTCCTTTTTTTGCTAAACTGGCTAAAGAAAACATTTCTTTTGACGGCTTCGAACAAGTTCCGGAAACCTTTTCTACCATTCATGCTCAATTTGCATCATTGTGCGGTATATCACTATCACAAAAAAGTTCTATATCCGGTGACGGTTATATAAATTTTTTTCCAAATATTAAGTGTATTCCGGATCTGTTAAAAAACAACGGATATTCAACAGCTTACCTTAAAGCTGCCAACATAAATTTTTCTCGAGCCAATTACTTTGCCGAACAACATAACTTTGATATAG
>JAZQZB010000002.1:0-13750 GCA_045633825.1 Alphaproteobacteria bacterium
AATAATATAGATATTTTTTATTTATTTTATATCTTTTTTGGTAACATTTCTTGCAAATACTATTTTAGCAAATTCAACCGAATCTTTATAACATCTTGAGGGGTCATTTTTATTATATTTTTATATGTTTTTCTTCCCTCAAGCGCGCTTTTTAACCAATCGGGATATTCTTTAAAATATAAAATATCTTACTTTTTCAAAAATTGTTTTAGCAGAGCCAAAATATTTTGTGCGGCAATCTTATAAGCATCACCTGATATCCAAAGGCTTATACCATTTTCAACGGTTATATCTTGACGGACACGACTTACAAAAACAGAATTTTCGCCTTGAACATCATTTATTGTTATATAACCGGCATCTTCTTGTCTATCAACTACCAAAACACCTTTGGCTTTTTTAATATCTTCTCTTGCTTCATCAGCATCAACTTCTTCTTCAACTTCAATATTGGCAAAAACACCCTGACCGACAAATACCGGAACAACTGCACAATTAGCATGTATTTTAACATCTGCGCCTAAAACTTGTTTAATTTGCGAATTATACAGCCACTCTATTTCAGTTTCTTCACCGATAAAAGAACCAACCTGAGGAATAACATTAAAGGCTATGGTTTTATGAAACAAGCCGGATGTAGATGCTGTATCATTCATCAAAATTTTGCGAGTTTGATTATACAATTCGCTCATACCGTCTTGGCCTTCAAAATCAACCGAAGTATATGTATTTAAGTTTATTCTCTTAATGGTATATTTTTGAGCTATTCCTACTACTGCCGATAAAAATTCAACAACATACGGATGCGGAACATTTATAATATTTTTGGAAGCATCAGCAATTTTATTTTCGTTTATTCCGCCGACAATTACGGGAACATTTTCATCTCCGTCAAAAGCTTTTGTCGAATTTATAATACGAACATTTTCTTTTGCCAACTTCGAAATATAGGTTGAAGCAAGTTTATCATTTCCGGTAAAAATTGCAGCAGAAAACAAAGAAGGTTTCATATTTTTAATATTATCAACTTCTATTTCATCTTCGCCAAACGAAACAAAGGTATTTTTTTGAATATTATCAGCAAAAACCTTAACATTAGTCTTATTATACCCGCGAAGTGACATTAACTCTAAAATATTTTTAGCTAAAGTATTATTGTAACCTATTATGGCAATATTGTTCATTTTATTTTACCCCTTTGCACCTGCTATGCAAAAATCCTATATTTTTTTGTAATATAGTACAATAAAAACTTTGTCGAATATCACAAGTTTCTTGACATAACGCTTAAAATAACGTTTACTGTTTGAGATTTAATTTAATTTATACGGAGAAATAAAAATGACAGCACGTACTTTACAAGGATTTATGGAACTTTTGCCTCAAGAGCAATTAGTATTCAACCATATGAAGTCTGTCATTGCTCATACATATGAAATGTTTGGCTTTGCTCCATTGGATACACCTGTTTTAGAATTGGCCGAAGTTTTACTTTCTAAATCAGGCGGTGAAACCGAAAAACAAATTTATGAGTTTAAGCGAGGCGATACAAATTTAGCTATGCGTTTTGATTTAACAGTGCCATTGGCTAAATATGTGGCTTTATACAACAATGATTTAACCTTTCCTTTCAAACGCTATCAAATCGGTAAAGTTTATCGTGGCGAACGTCCGCAAAAAGGTCGTTTCAGAGAATTTTATCAATGTGATATTGATATTATTGACCGAGATGAATTAAACATTGTTTATGATGCAGAAGTTCTTGCTGTTATCTATACAATTTTCAGCAAATTAGAACTTCCGTCTTTTAAAATCTATATCAATAACCGAAAATTGCTCGGCGGATATTTGCAACACTTAAATATTGCTGATAAAACCGTTGATGTTTTACGTCTTGTTGACAAGATTAAAAAAATCCCCGAAGAAGCATTTTTGGGTGAATTGAAAGATTTAGGACTATCTGAAGACAAAAATAATAATTTATTAAAATTTATTAAAATCAACGGACTAAATAATGAAATTATTGCAAAACTTGAAAATTTAAATGTTTTGGAAGAAAATTTTGTAACCGGTTTAAATGAACTTAAAACTGTTATTGAGATGGCTCAAAAATTAGGTATGCCGGAAAATAATATTCAAATTGATTTGTCAATTACTCGTGGTCTTGATTATTATACCGGCACGGTTTATGAAACATTTTTTGATGAATATCCGCAATTCGGTTCGGTTTGCTCGGGCGGAAGATATGACAATCTTTCTTCAGTATTTATGGATAAAAAATTCCCCGGCGTCGGTATCTCTATCGGTTTGACTCGTTTATTTGACCAGTTACGCGCAAATAATTTGTTACCGATAAAAGCCCTTACTCCGAATAAAGCGCTTATTATTACACAGGGCGAAGAATATGTTCCCGAAGCCGTAAAATTAGCCGGAGATTTAAGAAAAGCTGACTTGGCTGTTGATGTTATGTATCGCCAATGTAAATTTAAGAAAAAAATGGAATATGCCAATAAAATCGGCGTACCATATATTATTATTATCGGTGAAGAAGAAACTGCCTCAAGTCAATATTCAATTAAAAATATGACTTCAGGTGAACAATTAAAACTTACAACCGATGAAATAATTAAAAAATTAAAATAATTAAAAAAGCACTCCTTGAAAGAGTGCTTTTTTAATTCTCATTACTTAATTCATAAATCAAATCTTCTATATTTTGAGCCACTTTTTTATCTTTAATATTAGCAAAGTTTTTTAGTAAAATTTGTAGTCTTAAATCTTGTTTTTTAATTTTACTTTGCTTATCAGTTCTTATTTCCTGAAAGAAATAACTTATATCAACACTTAAAAAAGATGCAAGTTTATAAAGATTATATAAACTTAAAGCGATTTGCCCTCTTTCATATTTTTGAACACATTGAAATGATACATGCAATAATTCGGCTATATTTTTTTGCGTAAGCTTTAACATTTTTCGACGAAGATATAATCTGTATCCGATTTTTTGATTAAACTCTCTTGTGGCTATCTTTGTCATGTCCTTATCCTTTTTTATAAAGAAAACCACCTTTTAATAAAAAAGGTGGGGACGTTCAAAAACTGCTACAACATAAGCAGCCCGACTTATTCGGACACACCTATTCGTCGGCATCCCCACAATATGAATATGGGTATAAATGCCAACATTTCTTTATAGTCTTAATGTCTAAAAGACCATGTTGTATTAAGGTTTTTGAAGCCCTATACATAATAATTAAAAATCGATTTTTTTATAATCGAACAAATTTATTATATAAAAATTATGATTGATTGCAACATAAAAAAAATCCCCGAAAAAATCGGGGATTTTTACTCATATGCAAATAAAATTATTCGCCTTTAACTTCTTCACGAACTTTTGCAGCTGCAGACAAATCGTCAGCAATACGAGCCGAACGACCACGCAATGCACGCAAGAAGTACAATTTTGCACGACGAACTTTACCGATACGAGAAACTTCGATTTTGGCAACGTTTGGAGAGTATAACGGGAATACTCTTTCTACGCCTTCGCCGAAAGAAATTTTACGAACGGTAAAAGATGAGTTCAAACCATCATTTTTACGAGCGATACAAACGCCTTCGTAAACTTGGATACGTTCTCTGTCACCTTCTTTAACCTTGGTGTGTACTTTTAATGTATCACCGGGCTTGAAGTTAGGAATTTCTTTTCCTGCGAGCAATTTTTCCATTTGCTCTTTTTCAATGTTTTCGATAATGTTCATAGTTTTACCCTTTTCCATTATTTTGTTAACTGTTTTTTACACCTAAACTTTTTTAGATGCAAGATATTTTTCCCACAGGTCCGGCCTGCGTTGTTTAGTTATTTCTTGTGATTGAAGATGACGCCAATCATCAATATTTTTGTGATGTCCCGAAAGCAAAACCTCCGGTATCTCTCGTCCGCACCAATTTGTCGGACGGGTATATTGAGGATGTTCCAACAGCATTTCTTCAAAACTTTCGGCAATGGTCGACTGTGAATTTCCTAACACATTCGGCAATAATCGGATAACGGCATCAAGCATAATCATTGATGCTTGTTCACCTCCTGTTAGTATATAGTCACCAATCGAGATGTCTTCGGCTTTGTATTCATCCAAAACTCTTTGATCTATTCCCTCAAAACGAGAACATATAATCGTGAGTTCTTCTTCATTAGCAAGTTCATGCGCCATTTTTTGAGAAAAAGGAGTTCCTCGTGGCGACATATTTATTAATCTACCGCCATTGTAGTTAGCCTTTAGAGCCTCTCCCAATACATCTGCACGCATAACCATACCTGCTCCGCCACCTGATGGTGTATCATCAACCGAACCGTGTTTATCAAACGCATAGTCTCTGATATTTATCACTTCGATTGACCATTTACCTTCGTCTAATGCTTTTCCTGTTAATGAAGCACCCAGAAAACCGGGGAAAAGTTCGGGAAATATGGTTAAAATCTTAACCTTCATTATCCTCACCCTCATCATCATCAGCAAATTGCATCATCTCAACAATAATATAGTGTTCTTTGATATTTATTGTCGGAACATAAGACTTGGTAAACGGTAACATTTCCAATGAACCCTCGTTTAATTTGAGTTCGATAATATCACCGGCGCCAAAATTATATATTGCATTTACTTCGCCGATTGTCTCATTGTTTGAATTTCTGACATCAAGACCGATTAAATCGGTATGATAAAATTCGTCATCCTTCAAATCAGGCAACAAATCTCTGTTTATATAAAAGGCGGTACCTACAAGAGTTTCGGCAGTATTTCTGTCATCAACACCTTTTATCTTTACTCGAAGCAATTCTTTTGAATGTCCGACAATTTTGAGTGAATAATTTTTGTCTCCGCTCTCGTTGCTGACATCACCATAACGAGTAAGGTTCTTTTCATTATCGGAAAAGCTCTTAACCTTAACCTCGCCTCTTATTCCGTGAACGCCGACAACAGCCCCTAAACAAATTTTGTTATCACTCATAGTCTTTTTAACACCTTAAAATAACTAATAAAAAAGATATTATTCAGCAGATGCTTCTTCAGCAGGAGCTTCGGCAGCAGCTTGAGCAGCAGCGGCAGCTTTTTCTTCTTTTTCTCTGATACGTTCTAAAGCTTTTGCTTTAGGAGCAGATTTTTTAGGTTGTTCACGAGTAGCAGGAGCATTTACCAAACCCATAGAAGACAACATTTTTTCAAGTCTTTCAGTCGGTTGAGCACCTTTAGACAACCAATATTTTACTCTTTCAACATCAACAATAAATCTGTCGGCATGTTCTTTCGGCAACATCGGGTTGTAAGAACCCAATCTTTCGATAAATCTTCCGTCACGAGGAGCGCGTTGATCTGCTGCTACAACCTTGTAAAACGGACGTTTTTTAGAACCACCACGAGACAGTCTGATACGTACTGACATTTATTTTCCTTTCTTTAGTTTTTAACTTTTTAATAAATTACCTTTTAATTAAAAAGGAAATTTACCGCCCAATCCCCCAAAGGGAGAATTTTTTAACAGAGGTGAACCAAGCAGTTTTGACATTCCGCCCAGTTTACCCATTTGCTTCATCATTGTAGACATTTGCTCGTACGATTTGAGCAATTTGTTTACTTCATGAACCTCTACACCGGCACCGGCTGCAATTCTTTTTTTGCGTGATGCCTTAATGATATCCGGATTGCGTCTTTCTTTGATTGTCATCGAAAGAATTATTGCCTCTTGTTTTTTGATGATTTTATCACCGCCGGCAGCTTCTATTTGCGCCGAAAACTTGGACATTCCGGGTAACATTCCCATTATACCGCCGATTGAACCGATTTTTTGAATTTGTTTTAATTGAGATAACATATCTTCCAAATTAAACGAACCCTTCATCAGTTTTTTTGCCATATTCTCTGCATCTTCACGATTAACGTTTTCGATAGCTTTTTCAACCAAAGAAACAACATCACCTTGTCCCAAGATACGAGAAGCCAATCTGTCGGCATAAAACTCTTCAATCTCGTCCAGCTTTTCGCCAACACCCATATATTTTATAGGTACATTGGCGACCATTTTCATTGACAAAGCAGCACCTGCTCGTGACGAACCGTCAACTCTGGTCAATACAAGTCCGGTTACTCCGACTTGTTCGTTAAATTCTTTGGCAACCGTGCAAGCATCTTGCCCCATCATTGCATCTGCAACCAATAAAACTTCGGTCGGATTAGCGATTTTTTTAACCTCTTTGACCTCATCCATAAGTTGTTGGTCAATGTGAAGACGACCTGCAGTATCCAACACTATTACATCAAATCCGCCTTTTTTGGCAAAATCGATTGCCCTTTTAGTCGTTTGAGCAGGTTTTTCGCCTTTGATAATCGGCAATGATACGGCATTTATTTGTGTTGCTAATTGTGCAAGCTGTTCTTGAGCTGCCGGACGATATATATCTAATGATACCAATAATACTTTTTTCTTTTGCTTGAAAGCCAAACGTTTGGCTATTTTGGCCGAGGTTGTAGTTTTACCCGAACCTTGTAAACCAACCATCAACACACAAACCGGTGACGGAGCTTGCAGATTGATTTCAGAATCGTCGGACGAAAGAAGTTTTACCAATTCATCATGGACAATCTTGATAACCATTTGTCCCGGTTGAATTGAGCGGACAACCTTCTCGCCCAAGGCTTGTTCTTTAACATGAGCAATAAAATCTTTAACCACCGGAAGTGAGACATCTGCTTCTAACAAGGCAATTCTGATTTCTCGCATTGCGGTATTGATGTCATCTTCGGATAAAACACCTCGTGAGACGATTTTATTGAAGACTGCGGTTAATTTGTTACTCAATGTTTCAAACATCTTACCTTTAATCCTAATACCTATATACTATTGCACGCCAGTGTGCGAACCCTCGCTGACTGGCGGCACTCCTTGGAGTGTGTAAATTTTCAAGCCTTTAATTTAGAAAATTTGCTTGTTTTATATAGTTTTTTTTATTAAGAGTCAAGCATTTTGTATAACAAAAAATCATTTTATTTATCCCATCTTAAAAAATATCAAAAACTGCTTATATTTTAGCTGAACATATAAGGAGATAAGATATGCGAGTTGTTATTATCGGTGGCGGAACAGCCGGTGTATCGGTTGCCACACACTTAAGACGTAAAAATGAAGATGTTGAAATTATAATTTTAGAAAAATCAGATGAATTTGCCATATCTTCTTGCGGTTTACCTTATATTTTGTCAAATATTATTAATGCAAAAGATGATATTGTCGGAGCTACTGTCGCTCAAATGCAACGAATTTTTCAAATTGACGTCAAACTCAATACCGAAGTTTTGACAATAAATACCAAAACAAAGCAAATAACTCTGGCAAATAAAAGCTCTTTGAATTATGACAAACTGGTTATTGCTACCGGAGCATTGCAACTTCGACCGGATATTAAAGGAATTTTGAACGGAAATATTTTTTCTCTTAACTCTTTACTTTCAGCTCAACGTATAAGTGATTATTTTAAAGTAACAGAAGCTCAAAATATTATAATTTTGGGTGGAGGTTTTATAGGATTAAGAACAGCCGAAGCCTTATTAAATCATAATACCAAAGTTACCGTAATTGATAATTCATCACAAATTTTAAACGATTTTGATTATGATTTTGCTACAATGATAAAACAAAAATTATCATCTCAACGAGTTTTGTTCCTTAATAACACTTCAATAAATGAATTTACAAACAAAAAGGCTATTCTTTCCAACGGCGAAATTATAAATTATGATCTGGCCGTTATTACAACCGGAAACAAACCTTTTGTAAAACTCCCTATTCTTGCCGATATTAAACTTGGAAAAACAGGGGGAATTGAAGTCGATAAATATATGCAAACAAATATAAATGATATCTATGCTTGTGGCGAAAATATCGAAATCAAAAATAAAATATCAAATGCTCCCATGCAAATAAACGATGCAGCATTAGTCGTGCGCTCGGCTAAAATTTTAGCAAATAATCTCATTGAACATAAAGATGAATTTACTCATGCAATAAAAAATTATATTATTAAAGTCTTCGGTTATGTTATCGGTTTTTGCGGTTGTAATGAAAAAGAATTACAAAATGCCGGTATTTTATATCATAAATTATATTTTTCTCAAAATAACGGTGAAATTTATCTGAAATCAAACTCTAATATCAATGCTAAACTTTTATTCGGATATGACGGTAAAATTCTGGGAGTACAACTTATGGGAAAAAAAGGCATTGATAAACGCTTAAATATTATAGCTTCAATTATTAACCATAACGGAAAAATTGATGAACTTACCGACTTAATAATGGCCTATTTTCCTGAATTTTCCAAAGCCAAAGACATGCTTAACAATATGGGAAGTCTGGCTAAAGAAATGTTATCAGGAGAATTAAAAACTCTTGAGCTTGATAACTTAAACTCTAATGATATTTTGCTGAACGTATGTCTGCCATCTTCTTTGAAATATTTTACTAAAGCAAAAATTATTCATCTGCCATTAGCCGCCATCAGAAGTAATCTGTCCGAAATTCCTCGTAATAAACGCATTATTTTAGCTTGTTCTACCGGTTATACGGCTTATATCGCTTACAATTTACTTAAACAAAGAGGATTTAACAATTTATATATGCTTAATTCAGCAGAAGTTTGGAAATAAAACTTATAGCTGCTTTTTGACAAACTCCTTCAATAAAAAAATGCCGTTTTTTATTGAAATTTGCCACAAAACATACGATAATAAGCTCTGCAAAAATAAACAAAAGAGATTTGTTATGATAATAAGAAAATTCAAAAAAGAAGATGTGGTGCAAATTTTAGAATTATGTCGAGAAGTCAGACAATATCATATTGACATTTTGGGAGGATATTTTGCCGAACAAAATGACGAATTTGAACAACAATACTTTTTAGAAACATTAAATAACAACAATGTTGTATCTTTCGTTGCTGAAGATAGTAATAAAATTGTCGGCTATATCTTGGGGGAATTCAAAGATTTTCCTTATCTGATAAACTCTAAAATTGCTCATGTATCAAATTTTGGTGTTAGTAAAAATTATCGTTCACAAGGCATCGGTAAACAGCTTATGGACGCATTTTATAATATTTGTAAAGAACGCAAAATTGATGAAATTCGTCTGGGTGTTTATAATGTAAATACTTCAGCTTATAAATTTTATGAAAGCTATGGTTTTATGCCATTGGAACAAAAGATGATTATTGATTTGACTAAAAAATAAACCGGAGATATACAAAATGACTTTAGAACTAAAATCAAATCCCACCCTAAAAGATTTTCAAGAATATGTTTTGAAAATGAAACAAGAACGAGGTTTTAATACTACCGACAAATTTTATGAGTGTTGTTTGTTGGCCGAGGAATGCGGTGAAGTTATTTCAGCAATTCGCAAAAACTCCAAAAACGGCTCTATCGGTTCAGGCTCGATTGCAGGAAATGTGGCGGAAGAATTGGCTGATGTTTTTATATATCTTTGCTCTTTGGCTAATATGCACGGCATTGATTTGGAGCAAGCATTTCGTGAAAAGGAAGAAAAAAACAAAAATCGTACTTGGAAAAAATTATAAATAACAAAAAACAAATATCTTTATAAAAAATTACTTGCAAGTTAAAAAAAATTAGATTATTACATTTTTGTCTTATCCAAAACGGTCCCATCGTCTAGCGGTCTAGGACATCGCCCTCTCACGGCGGTAACGCGGGTTCGAGTCCCGCTGGGATCACCAATAATGCAAACCCTCCTTTACGGAGGGTTTTTTGGTGATCAGGCGGGACTATCCAATTCCGACTATAATTCGCTTCGCTTCGATGTTTTCTCGCTAGCTCATTTAGTCTCATTGCTTGGCTCATAAAAAACACCGGAGCAACGGTGTTTTTTATTTCTCAGCACTGGGATCACCATTAAAAAAAGCCTCCCTTTTGGGTGGCTTTTTTGTTATTAACATATAAATATTAACTATTTTGCATCTTATCTTGATATAAACGTAATGTCTGTGGATTGACAATAATCTCTTTAGGTTTGTATGGAGTCTTTGTAAAACTTGATATACCTCTTAATTCCTTTATCTTTTGATTATTATTTTCTCCATTTTCTGCTGTTTCTTTATTAGCTGTCAGATTTACTCTAAGTTCCTCGATTTTATTCAAAGCTTGTTGAGTTTTAGCTCTTGAGCCTTCATTTGTTTCACTATTATTAATACTTTCATTATTTCCTTTTTGCTCTCTTACAACTTCCACTTGGATAGAATTAGCTTCTTTAATTATACTACTAACTTCTTGAACAAAATCATCACGGTCTCCATATTTGTCTTTATCATATATGTGTCCGATAAATTCATTTATGTATTCTTCATCTTCTGAAAACTTATCGTGTTTAACCTTTTTAAATTCGGAAGTATAATTTCTTAAAACTTCAAAGAACAATTCTTTATGATCCTTTGCCTCCAAAATTTTTCTTGTCGTATTTATTTTTATTTCCGATTTTCCCCTCAATTGCATTTGTATAACTTCTTCTATAGATTTACTAGCAACATCCCCCTCTTTCAATATACATAAACATGCGGTTGAGCGTGTATCAGCTTCCCATAAAGCATCCAATAACAACTCACCTGCTTCACCATATTTTGGCACCCATGAATCTTTCTTTGATAGTAAATTTGGCATATAATCTGTTGGAATATCACTTTCGGGCATTCGATTATATTGGTCGCCATGCGTGAGCTCGTGAATAATAAAAGCTTCAGTACACGTCAATTTATCTTCAACCTTACAGTTATTAAGATAATTTATATAAGCAATAGGATTTATTGTAACAACATCTTTATAGGAGCCATCGTTCATTTTAGCTCTAAAACACCGTCCTGTTCTGTTCTCAGGTAAACAAAGTTCTATCTGTGTAGCATTAAATTGTTCTTTAGGATGATTTATACTTTGCCAATATTCATTTTTTTCTAATTTTGTTAACGCTTGCGAAATTAAAGAGTTTAATTCATTTAAACTTTCTGGGCTCATTATTTTTGATAACTGAGCTTCAATATCTTTTCGATATTCCGTAAAATTCTTTCCATCTTCAGAAAAGTCTTTAAGAAATGTTTTTATTTTTTCATCTGATTTTTTTTCATTATCTTTAAATATCTTTTTCTTTAGTGATAACATCTCTTTAATCGCAAAAGGAGATTTCACAAATTCAACATCTGAAAGACTATTCATTTGTTTTAGGAAGGTTTCTGATAACTGCTCTATCTGCTCATTTGTCATTGCTAACATATTTAATCTCCAATAACATATATTTTATTATAACATAAGCGCTAAATAAGACAATATCATTTTTTTATTTTTCATTTTGTCAAATGCATAAACAAATATATATTTCCGCAAGAGCGACCTAGTCGCCTCACCCATAAAAAACAGCGCTTTTCAGCGAGGTTTTTTGTTTTATAAAGCAGAGCAAAATTCTTTAAGACGCTTTATAGCCTCTTTGATTTGTTCTTCCGAACATGCATAGCTCAAACGCACATATTCCGGTGCTCCGAATGATTCACACGGAATAACCGTCAGCAATTTTTGCTCTAATAATTCTTGAGCAAAATCAGCTGCTTTTTTACCTGTTTTGCCTATATTGCACATAACATAAAATGCACCTTTGGGTTCTATAAAACTGATATTGGGCACTTCTTTTAACAATTTACACAACAATTCACGACGACGAGCAAAAGTTTTAACCATATTATCAAGCTCGGCATCAGCTTTGCCCTGCAGAGCTACAACAGCGGCATATTGCACAAAAGTAGTGGCATTACTGGTTGCATGACTTTGTAAAGCTGAAATTCTTTTGGCTAACCAAGTTGGTGCTACCAAATAGCCTAAACGCCATCCGGTCATGGCATAGGCTTTGGAAAATCCGTTTATGGTAATAGTCAATGCGGCAATTTTTTCGTTTAATGAACCGATACTGATATGTTTTACACTATTATCATAAATAAGTTTTTCATATATTTCATCAGACAAAACCATAAAGTTATGTTCTACCGCCAAATCGGCAATCATTTGCAGAGTTTCTTTTGAATATACCGCACCGGTCGGATTGCTCGGTGAGTTTACTATAATCAATTTGGTGTTTGGAGTTATGGCTTTTTGCAAATCTTCTTTGGTCGGTGCAAAATCGTTTTCAGCTTTGGTATTTACCACAACCATTTTAGCGCCGGAAGCTTTTATCATTTCAGGGTATGACAACCAATAAGGAGCCAAAACAATAACTTCATCACCCTCGCCGCAAAGTGCTGTGATAGCTTCAAATAAAGCCAATTTAGCACCGGTGGTAACAACAACATTGTTTGGAGTGGTTTTAATACCATGAGTAGCCATTTTTTTGACAATCTCATCTTTTAATTCAGGCAAGCCACTGGAAGCAATATAACCGACCTTTCCCTCATTTAGAGCCTTTATGGCCGCATCTTTGATTGCTTGAGGTGTATCAAAATCAGGTTCACCGACCGACATTGAATAAACATCTAAACCTTGTTTTTTGAGTTCTTTGGCACGAGCGGCTAAAGATAATGTCACTGAAGGAGATAATGTTCCCAAAGGACTATAATTACTTTGCAAATCTTCCATTTTTCATACTCCTATTTATATGGAAAAGTTTCAATAATGCCGTCTTTGGCAATTATACATTGCATACTTAAAGCTTTTTCTTCGTTTTCATTTGGAACGGAAACGGCATATTTCATAGGTCTGTCAAGTAAAACAGCAGTAGCTATGGCGCAAACAGTGGTAGCAATTCCGTAATAAGTTTTACCCTTGCCCTCAATAATGGTCATACCGGCTTTTTTAACTGCTTCGGCTAATTCTTGTTTCTCGGCTTCGGAGAAATTGGCAGGCTTACCGTCAATGGTAACCTCATCCCAAAGTACAATTTGTTCATCACCATGTTCGCCGACAACCGGTGCATTTATACTTGAAGCCGGCTTATTAAGTCTTTCGGCCAGTAATGCAACCATACGTGAGGTATCAAGTGTACAACCTGTTCCTAAAACCCGACCTTTGGGAAGTTGCAAAAATTTGGCAGCATGATTAGCCAACACATCAACCGGATTAGAAACTACAATAACAACAGCTTTAGTATTTGTTGCCTTTATTTCAGCGCAAATACCTTCCATAATCTTTGAGTTTTTTATCAATAAATCATTACGACTTTCGCCAACCTTGCGAGCAACTCCGGCAGTGATAACAATAACATCACTATCTTTACAATCAGCATATGTGCCTTTTTTTACAACGGTTTTACTAACTTCGGGAAAACCGTGACGAATATCCCAAACTTCGGCATTTGAACGTTTATCATCAATATCTATAAGTGCAATTTCATCAGCAATTTCCTTTAGCATCATAGAATAAACAGATGTCGCTCCGACCAGTCCTGCTCCGATTACGGAAATTTTTTTCATTATTTTCTCCTTTTTTTTATTCATATTTGTAAATTTAATGACGACATCATAAAACAAATAAAATTTGCAATCCAGCAATTTTTTCATTGATAAACCGTTATCTGATGAAAAATAAAAAATTATTCTTAATATTATGAATAAATTATAATTGTTCCCGATAATATTAAATATTGTATTATTTGTAAAAATGTAATATATTTTTTTCGTATGCTATAAATTATATATTATTCTAAACAA
>JAZQZB010000003.1:0-15039 GCA_045633825.1 Alphaproteobacteria bacterium
TCTCAAGACGTGGTGTTGAAAAACACGAACGTGCTTTGTCAATCGAACAACAAGGAATTTCTCAACTTGCTAAAGACCGTGATGCCGAAATCGCTATTATTCGTCGTAATGTCGAAGCTCGTATGAAAACAATGCTTGTCGGTCAAACAGTTGTGGATGCTCCAAAAGGTACTTTGGCTAAAAATTCTAAAATTGAGGCTAAAGATTTGGACGGTATTCCGTCTTCTCAATGGCGTAAGATTGTTGTTAAAGACGAAGCTGTTATGGCTAATATGGAAGAATTGTTGAGCGCATTTGATATGAGAGTTGAAAAAGTTCAACAACACTTCGATAACAAAGTTGAAAAAGTTCAACGCGGTGATGATTTGTTGCCGGGCGTTTTGAAAATGGTTAAAGTATTTATTGCCACAAAACGTAAAATTCAATCAGGTGATAAAATTGCCGGTCGTCACGGTAACAAAGGTACTATTTCTCGTGTATTGCCATTGCAAGATATGCCATATATGGAAGATGGTACACCGGTTGATATAGTATTAAACCCGTTGGGTGTGCCTTCACGTATGAACGTGGGACAAATTCTTGAAACTCACTTGGGTTGGGCTGCTAAAAAACTTGGACAACAAGTTAATGAATTGTGGGAACAAGTTAAGGCCGGAGATAAAAAAGAATCTGAATTAAGATCTAAATTGAAAGAAATCTACGGTGAAAAGCAATATAAGCAAGAAATCGAAAAGATGAGTTCGGAAGATTTGGATTTGATGATTCCTAACCTTAAAGGCGGTATTCCGATGGCTACTCCGGTATTCGACGGTGCAACAGGTGATGATATTAATCAAATGTTGTCTATGGCCGAATTACCGACATCAGGACAAATTGATTTGTATGATGGTCGTACAGGTGAAAAATTTGACCGTAAAGTTACTGTCGGTATTATCTATATGATTAAACTTCACCACATTGTTGATGAAAAAATGCACGCTCGTTCAGTCGGACCATACTCTTTGGTTACTCAACAACCTTTGGGTGGTAAGGCTCAATTCGGTGGTCAACGTTTTGGTGAAATGGAAGTTTGGGCTTTGCAAGCTTATGGTGCTGCTTATACCTTACAAGAAATGTTAACGGTTAAATCAGATGATGTTAACGGTCGTACTAAGGTTTATGAAGCTATTGTAAGAGGTGAAGATACATTCGAATCAGGAATTCCGGAGTCATTTAACGTATTGACTAAGGAAATTAAGTCTTTGTGTTTGAATGTCGAACTTTTGAGCGAAGAAATTTAAGGTAAAGGAGTTAGTATAATATGAATGATGTAGCAAAATATTTTGGTCAACAAGTATCTGCTGAAGCTTTTGATCAAATCAAGATTTCGATTGCTTCTCCTGAACAAATTCGTTCTTGGTCTTATGGTGAAGTAAAGAAACCTGAAACTATTAACTATCGTACTTTCAAACCAGAACGTGACGGTTTGTTCTGTGCTCGCATTTTCGGTCCGGTTAAAGACTATGAATGTTTGTGTGGTAAGTATAAAAGAATGAAATATCGCGGTATTGTCTGCGAAAAGTGCGGTGTTGAAGTTACTTTATCAAAGGTTAGACGTGAGAGAATGGGCCATATTGAATTGGCAACTCCGGTTGCTCATATTTGGTTCTTAAAATCATTGCCGAGCCGTATTTCAATGTTGACGGATATTCCGATGAAAGCATTGGAAAAGGTTTTGTACTTCGAAAATTATATTGTAATTGAACCGGGTTTAACACCTTTGGCTGTTAATGAACTTTTGACCGAAGATCAATATCAGGAAGCTATTGATGAGTACGGTGAAGAAGCTTTCCGTGCCGGTATCGGTGCCGAAGCTTTGAAAGAAATTTTGGCCTCTATTGATTTGGAAGCTGAAAGAGTATCTATCAGAGCCGAACTTAAAGATAATGCTTCTGAAGCAAAACGCAAGAAGTTGGTTAAACGTTTGAAAATCATTGAATCTTTCATTGAGTCAAACACTAAACCTGAATGGATGATTTTGGATGTATTGCCGGTTATTCCGCCAGAGTTGCGTCCGTTGGTTCCGCTTGATGGCGGTCGTTTCGCAACTTCTGATTTGAATGATTTGTATCGTCGCGTTATTAACCGTAACAATCGTTTGAAGAGATTGATTGAATTACATGCTCCTGACATTATTATTCGTAATGAAAAGAGAATGTTGCAAGAATCAGTAGATGCTTTGTTTGATAACGGTCGCAGAGCTCGTGCTATTACCGGTACAAATAAACGTCCGTTGAAATCTTTGTCTGATATGCTCAAAGGTAAACAAGGTCGTTTCCGTCAAAACCTTCTCGGTAAACGTGTTGACTATTCAGGTCGTTCGGTTATTACCGTTGGTCCGGAATTGAAACTTCAACAATGTGGTTTGCCAAAGAAAATGGCTTTGGAATTGTTTAAACCTTTCGTATATGCAAAATTGGAATTATATGGTCATGCCACAACAATTAAGGCTGCCAAGAGAATGGTCGAAAAGGAACGTCCGGAAGTTTGGGATATCTTGGAAGAAGTTATTCGTGAACATCCTGTACTTTTGAACCGTGCTCCGACATTGCATAGACTTGGTATTCAAGCATTTGAACCGGTGTTGGTCGAAGGTAAAGCAATCCATTTGCATCCATTAGTTTGTACAGCGTTTAACGCCGACTTCGATGGTGACCAAATGGCCGTTCACGTACCTTTGTCTATCGAAGCTCAACTCGAAGCTCGTGTATTGATGATGTCTACAAACAACATATTGTCTCCTGCTTCCGGTAAGCCGATTATCGTTCCTACTCAAGATATGGTTTTGGGTATTTATTACTTGACATACGAAGCAGAAGGTATGATCGGTGAAGGTATGGCATTTGCTGATTTTAATGAAGTCAGATTGGCTTTGCATGAAAAAGTTGTTGATCTTCATGCAAAAATTAAATGCCGTATGGAATATGTTGATGATGAAGGAAATACTAAATTCGGTTTGGTTGAAACTACTCCGGGCCGTATTTTGGTATCAGAAGTTTTGCCGAAGCACAAAGATGTTCCTTTCTCACTTGTTAACAGATTGATGCGTAAGAAAGAAATCGGTGAAATTATTGACACTATTTATCGTCATTGCGGTCAGAAAGAAACTTGTCTGTTTGTTGATAAGATTATGGCTTTAGGCTTTAAAAATGCTTGTAAGGCAGGTATTTCTTTCGGTAAAGATGATCTTATTGTTCCTGATGCTAAAAAGACTTTGATTGCTGAAACAGAAGCTCAAGTTAAAGAGTTTGAAGAACAATATCAAAACGGTCTTATTACCAAGGGTGAAAAATACAATAAAGTGGTTGATATTTGGGCTGCTTGTACCGATAAGATTGCTGATGAAATGATGAAAAACATTTCAAAAACCGAAAAAGGTTATATCAACTCTGTATACATGATGGCTCACTCCGGAGCGCGCGGTTCAGCTGCTCAAATGCGTCAGTTGGCAGGTATGCGCGGTTTGATGGCAAAACCGTCAGGTGAAATTATTGAACAACCGATTATTTCAAACTTTAAAGAAGGTTTGACCGTGTCGGAATACTTTAATTCAACCCACGGTGCTCGTAAAGGTTTGGCCGATACTGCGTTGAAAACAGCTAACTCCGGTTATTTGACACGTCGTTTGGTTGACGTCGCTCAAGATGTGGTTATTACCGAAACAAACTGCGGAACCGAAAGAGGTATTATCGTTCGTTCTATCGTTGATGGCGGTAATGTTATCGTTTCTATCGGTGAACGTATTTTGGGACGTACAATTCAAGAAGACATTATTCATCCTGAAACCGGTGAAGTTTTGATTAAACGCGGTAAGTTGATTGATGAAAATGATGTTGAAGTAGTTGAAAAAGCCGGTGTTGAACAAGTTAAAATCCGTTCGGTATTGACTTGTGAATCTAAACACGGTGTTTGTGCTGCTTGTTATGGTCGTGACTTGGCAAGAGGTACTCCGGTTAATGTTGGCGAGGCAGTTGGTGTTATTGCTGCTCAATCAATCGGTGAACCGGGTACACAGTTGACCATGAGAACCTTCCACATCGGTGGTGCGGCTCAAAAAGGTGCTGAACAAGCTTCTGTTGAGATTCCGTTTGCCGGTGTAATGAAATTGGAAAATGGTCATATTGTTGTGAACTCTGAAGGTAACGGTTTGGTATTGTCTCGTAACTGCGAAGTGGTTATTGTTGACGCTCAAGGTCGTGAAAAATCACGCCATAAAGTTCCTTATGGTACTAAACTTTTGGTTGCTGAAGGCGACAAAGTTAAGAAAGGTCAAAAGGTTGCTGAATGGGATCCGTTTACCAGCCCGGTTATTACTGAAAAAGCCGGTAAAGTTGAATTGGTTGACCTTATTAATAATATTTCTGTTAAAGAAGTTACCGATGAAACAACAGGTATTGTTTCTAAAACAGTTATTGATTGGCATTTGAACTCTTCAAGTACCGGTTTGAAACCGAGTATTGTTTTGAAAGATGCTAAAGGTAAGCCTGTTTTGGGTGATAATGGTAAAGAAGTTCGTTACCAAATGTCTGTTGATGCAATTTTGTCAGTTGATAACGGAACAGAAGTTAAAGTCGGTGATATTATTGCAAGAATTCCTCGTGAATCTTCAAAAACTAAAGATATTACCGGTGGTTTGCCACGTGTTGCCGAGTTGTTCGAAGCCAGACGTCCGAAAGATCCTGCAATCATATCCGATGTTGACGGACAAGTTGAATTCGGTAAGGACTACAAAGCAAAACAACGCATTACCGTTGTTCCTGAAAAGGGTACTCCTGTTGAGTATTTGATACCGAAAGGTCGTCACTTAATTGTTCAAGACGGTGATATTGTTAAACGTGGTGATGCTTTGGTTGACGGTACTCCTGCACCACATGATATTTTACGTGTGTTGGGTGTTGAAAAATTAGCAGAATACTTGGTTAAAGAAGTTCAAGATGTGTACCGCTTACAAGGTGTTAAAATCAACGATAAGCATATTGAGGTTATAGTATCTCAAATGTTGCGTAAAGTTGAAATTACTAACCCGGGTGATACTACATTTTTGGTCGGTGAACAAGTTGATGCTGATGAGTTTGCATTGAGAAATGCCAAAGTTATCGAAGCCGGTGAAACACCTGCTGAAGCTGATCCGATACTTCTCGGTATTACAAAAGCAAGCTTGCAGACCAAGTCATTTATTTCAGCTGCATCATTCCAAGAAACAACTCGTGTCTTGACTGAAGCTGCAGTTGAAGGAAAAGTTGATGACCTTCGCGGCTTGAAAGAAAATGTTATCGTTGGTCGCTTGATTCCTGCCGGTACAGGTACCGTACTTCGTGCATTGAAGAAAGTTGCCGCTCAAAACGACAAAGAAATTCAAGCACTTAAGGAAGAGCAACAACAGGCTCAAATAGAAAATTCATCTAATGAATAACTAGAGCAATTTTACGGGGTAGCCAAAAATTCATGTACTATTTGTGTACACTAAAATTTTTGGCTCCCCTAGGAATTACTCTATTTAAAACATTATATGAATTTTCTTATTCATCTAATGAATAACTAGATGGCAATTTGCAAGGTAGGTGTCATATTGTAAAATTTGAAAACTCATGTACTATTCTTTGTACACATCATTTTCAAACTTTGACGATAGCACGACTACCTATCAAATTGATTGCTTAAAAAGTTTAAGTTTGGCAATTTGCAAGAAAAGGTGTCATATTGTAAAGTTTGGCACCTTTTTTGTTGCTAATAAAGTGTTGTGGCTGTATGCTTCTTTATAAGTTTAAAATAAAAAGGGGAAAAATGTTGAAACTTATATTACCGGAAGAAAAATATTGGGCTTCTTTTCAAGATGGATTAGAGGAATTGAAACAATTTCCTACACCTTATGATACAATGGGAATTACAAGCGGTTTAAAATATTCAAATTTTGCTGATTATAAAAGTGATTGTGAAAAAAATCGTTTGGGTGTCGGTTTAAAAGAAGGATATGTGGCTTCTACTCGTTTGTGGTTGATTGATGATGATAAGTTTGTCGGTGTTTTTGATATTCGTCATGCATTAACCGAAGCTTTGAAAAAAGAGGGTGGTAATGTCGCGTATTATATTGTGCCGTCAGCTCGAAAAAAGGGTTTTGCCGTTCAAGGTTTAAAACTTTGTTGTAAATATGCTTCTGATGTTTTAGCACTTAAAGAAGTTTTGGTAACTTGTAAGGCTTCTAATGCGGCTTCGTATAAAACGATGAAAAAAGTTATGATTGAATATGGCGGAGTTGAAGCTAATTCAGTTATTATCGGTGAGATTGAAGAGAAAAGAGTTTGGATAAGAACTAAACCAAGAGATATTAAAATAAGACCATTAGCTGTGGCGCTAATAGAAAAAGAAAATAAAGTTTTAGCCATAAAAGGATATGACGATATAAAAAAACAAGAGTTTTTTCGATTGGTCGGCGGCGGTATAGAATTTGGTGAAACCGGTAAAGAAACGCTAAAAAGAGAATTTATGGAAGAATTGGGTTTTGAGCCAAAAGATATTGAATATTATACAACAGTTGAAAATATTTTTGAATTTAACGGAAAACCGGGACATGAAATAATTCTTGTGTATAAAGCAAAGTTGCCGAAAGATATTGAAGATCGGAAAGTTTTTTCAATACAAGAAGAAATGGCAAAAGATAAGGTCGCAGAATTTGTGGCTGTTGAGGGTAATTTAATTTTTCCGTCCGGAATATTTTAAGTTTTTTTGATGTCGGAGAATTTTAAAATGAAAAATTTTTCATATATAACACAAGGGGTTTGTTCAAAAAGTATTAATTTTGATATTGAAAACGATAAAATTTATAATGTTAAATTTGAGGGTGGTTGTATGGGTAATTTACAAGCAGTGGCAAAGCTTGTAGAAGGTAAAAATGCTAAAGAAATTGCTCAAATTTTACAAGGTAATGATTGTCGGGGTAAGGGAACGTCTTGTGCCGATCAGTTGGCTAAAGCTATTGATCAGGCATTGTGTGAGATAGAACAAAAAGCATGTTAAAAATTGTTGTTTTGAATAATTTGCAGTTAAATTAATTCGTTTAATAGGTTTGATATAGTATTTTTTATATCACTGTTTTTTATTTTGCTGTAGTTTATCAAAAAATTTTTATCAAATTCGGATATATGGTTTTTATCGTTAAATCCTTCTAAAAAGAAGGAAACGTTAACGTTCATTAAATCAGCTATTTCTTGTAATCGAGATATTTTAATATCTGTTACTCCTTGTTCATAATTTTGGAATTGTTTGCGAGTAATTCCCAAAATTTTGGCCGCAGATACAATACTGAGCTGACGAATATTTCTTATAAATTTGATGCGTAAACCAATGTATGTTTTAATGTTATTTGTTTTATTTTTCATATTAAGTAAGTCCGTAAAAAAAAATAATTCTTCCATAAGTTGTTTGTTTATATATTTCTAATATAAAAAGTTGTATATGTAAATAAAAAATTGTATGTTTTTATAATTTGTGTAAGAGTGAGTAAAAATATGAAAATAACACTTTGATTTTTTTAATAAAAATATTTAGCTTTTAAAAATTATTTTATAAGAAATAAGTTTTGTTAAAAAAATATATTAAATTTTTGCATAGAATCGATAGGTGGTATTGAAAAGATAAAAACGCTTGTTAATATATAGCGTATATATTGAAGTTGATAAAAAAGGCAGGTGAATAATGGAAAATAATCGATTGTCAGATAGTATTTATTATATTGGTGTAGATGATAAAAAGATTGATTTATTTGAAGGGCAATATGTTGTTCCTAATGGTATTTCTTATAATTCTTATGTAATTATGGATGAAAAAATTGCAGTTATGGACACGGTTGATCTTTCGATGTGTAATGAGTGGTGTCAAAATTTGGAGAATGTGTTAAATGGTAAGGCTCCTGATTATTTGGTTGTTTTGCATATGGAACCTGATCATGCCGGCAGTATTGAAAAGTTTTTGAACAAATATACGGAAGCTAAAGTTGTGGCTAATGTTAAGACTTTTCAGATGATGGCACAGTTTTTTGAAAAACTTGATTTGAATAATCGTCAGGTTGTTGTGGCTGAAGGCGAAAGTTTGTCTTTGGGAGAACATAAGTTGACTTTTGTGATGGCTCCGATGGTACATTGGCCTGAAGTTATGGTTGCTTATGAAAGTAAAGAAAAAGTTTTGTTCTCGGCAGATGCTTTCGGTAAGTTTGGTGCGTTGGATGTCGATGAAGAATGGGATTGTGAAGCTCGTCGTTATTATATCAATATTGTTGGCAAATATGGGGCACCGGTACAAACTTTGTTAAAAAAAGCTGCCGGTTTGGATATTGCTAAAATATATCCGTTGCATGGTCCGATGTTAACAGAAAATTTGGGATATTATATAAATAAATATGATATTTGGAGCAGTTATCAGCCGGAAGATAAAGGAGTGTTTATTGCATATACTTCGATTTATGGTAATACTAAAAATGCGGCTGAAAAACTGAAAAGTATATTAGAAGAAAAGGGTGAAGCAAAAGTTGCAATAGCTGATTTGGCCAGAGATGATATGGCAGAAGCTGTTGAAGATGCCTTTCGTTATGACAGATTAGTGTTAGCTTCGCCGACATATGACGGTGATGTATTTCCGTTTATGGGAACTTTTATGAATCGTTTGAAGTCTAAAAATTTTCAGAATCGTACGGTCGGATTTATTGAAAATGGTTCTTGGGCTCCGGTGGCCGGTAAAAAGATGATGGATGAAATGTCATCTTTGAAAAATATTAAAATAATTGAGAATAAAGTTACGATAAAATCGGCACTTAAAGAAGCTGATATTATTCAGTTGGAAAATTTGGCCGATGCGTTGATGGCGTAGCAATAATTAAAATTAACAAATATTCCCGAGTTTACTTGGGAATATTTGGTGGTATGCTGGGTCGGAATGGCTTCGCCGACCTTGTTCGCTCAAAAATTTGACCGGCGCATGCCGTTCGCTTGCGAACTGCGGTTCAAACCGGCAAATGATGTCGGGATTTCGGATATACCAGATAGATTGATATTTAGATTGTATCCTTTTGTTTCTCCGTTATAGGAATATTCAAAAACGCCATCCTTTTTGCTGATTGTTTTATATTTTTTATATTTAAACCAAAACAAGGCCAATCTTGTGGTAAAGCAAATGCATTACCGCATGAAAGAATTAACAATAAAAAGAACAAACTATTTTTCAAATTCCCTCATCCTTGTTTCTGTCCAAAGAAACTTTGTTTTTAGATCCTAAGTAGTTTGTTTGTCCAAAATGAGATAAATATTTATGTTGAACTTTAATATTTAGTTTAATATATATTTGATATATTATCTTATAAAGAGTGTCTAGGGAATTAATAAAATGAAAAAGATTATTTTTGCTTTTTTGTGTTTTTTAACTGCTTGCAGTTTTATATCGGATTATGATGCAGAATTTAAGAATCCTACTTTTAACCAATTGCTAAAACCTCTTGGTAAAACGGTTGGTTATGCTTATCTAACACCGACATCTGTCAAATTAAGTGAATTACATAATAAAGATAAGATAGATTACATAGGTAAATGTGATCTTGTTGAAAATAAACAAGACCGCATTACCTTAAAATGCATAGGTGAATGGTATGATGGGGCAAAATCCAATAGTTACTTTACTTATGTAATAACAGATTTGCTAAGTCCTACCTGTTTAATTATTGAACAATATTATTATTCTACTCCTAAAGAATTCCCCAAACGAGCTTCTTATGGAACTTACTGTATAACCCCACCAAATGATACAAACTCAGAATCTGATTGAGCGTGACATTCTTTCTGCCCAATCATTTCTTTCCAAGCCTACATCTTTGCGATGGACATTATTAGCTATTCCGTTAACATCTCGATTATTTATAGCTTTGAATAAATTAGGCCAATTTTGTTTATTTAACCCACCGGTATTATATTGTATATCTAATAATACTTCTTTTAGCTGATTAGGGAAATAATCAAATTTCGTAAATTGATTACGAACATGAGCCAAATCATTTTTCATATGATTTCGTGCCATATTATAAGCATCTTGTTCAGATATTTGTAAATTAGTGTCATTCAGAAAAGAATCGGCTGTTCTATTCCTGTTTATATAATTTCCATAAGCATCTTTCTGATTACTTAAATCTCTTAATTTATTATAACCCATTAATTTCTGTGTATCAGTTGCCGGATACCCGTTAACCGTAAAATTAACTTTCATAAAATCATTAAGACTATTAATGTTAGCACCACCTCCTGTTGTAATATAACCTTTACTATCTAAATACGGATGATATTTTATATTCTCATATTTTTTAATATTATTCCACATTCTTTGGTATAATTTTTCATCTGAAATATTCCCCTCATATTGCGGCAAACCTGAAAGGTCAACTTTTGCAACGTCGGATTGTTTGTTTTTGTTTGGGTGATATGGTTCTGCCCAACATCTGCAGTTATAGTCTTCACCAGGGTTGCCTCCTTCGGGTGGGACGTTATAATTAAATATTTTTCCATCACGTGCAGCATGAGAACTTCGGACTTTATCGTCGCCTTTTGTGTGCCAAATATAATAATCCTCAGGATTGTTGTTCATATCATCTTCCAAAATTTCATCAATCTTAGGATTTGGCGAATTTTCATTTGCTACTTTTATTTTATTGTTAGGATTATCTTCATCAAAGCGAGGGTCATTATAGTACCATTCACCTTTTGAAGTTTTTACCGGTTTGAAACCGTTAAATCTTTGATATAAATCGTCTTTTAGTTTGCTCATTGTTTGCCTCTAAATATAGTTGTGCTTAACATATCTAATTTAGAGAAAGTTTATTTGTTTCGCAATGAGCTACATCATGCAGAAAAAAGCTTTAGCATGCAGAAGCTTTTTTAAATTCTCGATTGTTAATTTGAGCCAGTTGTATCAGTTTGTTTTGCCGGTTTTGTTTAACATACGGGATTGGTATGTTGTGTTCATTTTGTGATAAAAACCAATTTACAAAACCAAGAGCAGTTAATTTGCAATTATTTTGTATGGCTTTATCATATTTCTCTTTTTGAAGTTTTTTGAAATATTCTCTAAACGGAGCATATTTTTTATCTTTTAATGATGCTTTTCGCTTGGCTTCTTTCTTGCGGTCGCAAGATATTATGGCGTCAATAGATACCGTTCGCATACTTTCCCATTCTTTGCGAGCTTCAGCAAGCATATTTTCAGCCCAGCTAATCAGTTCTTGTTGTAGCTCTTTATTTTTTAGCAAATTTTTGTTATGCAAAATAATTGCATCTAATTTACGCAAAGATTTGGGTGATATAATTTCTTTATCGACCATTTTCACCACCTTAATTTGATTTTGTATTATTTAGTTAGGTTTTATAAAATACAAAATCAAGGCTGAACCCTCACATTTTCTACTGCATTTGCTGATTGTAATTGAAATAGTGTTGAGTGGTTGAAATGTTTCTATGATTGGCTAGTTTTTGCGCCACGTTATAGTGAAAACACTGTAAAATTGAGTATTAATATCAACTTTTTTATAGAGCACAGTGAGGAAATTTTAGAAATGAAAGAACAAATTAAATTTATTAAAAATATGATAGAGCTTCATATAAATTTGACAAATATTTAAATGTTAAAGAAGACACATTTTTTAACATTTTCTCTGTAATTGGCTATTTTACTAGCAGTTTGTTTTTGAGCTGTCGGGGCTTAAATATAAAATGTTAAACTTTGTTGGGTTTGGTTATATTGTTTAACATAGATGTTATCTACATTTAGCAAATTTAATAAAACAATTGACTTTATAACATTTCACACACAATATGGAACATAATCAGAATAAAAGACAATAAAATGCGACAATATAAAACGCTAAATATCTATTAGACGACCGTCTATCAATATAGGTAACTATATGAATCTGTGTGCTTTTGTAACTCCTAGAAAATACTTGATAATAGCTTGATTTTTAGATTGATTTTTGAAAATCTTAACCGTATTATTTATGATGGATTGGTATATAATATAGACGGTGATATATGGAGATTAAAGCCTTTGATAACGTATCATCTATTTTGAAAGATGATTTAACCGTTGAGATAAAGAAGAATGCAAAGCTTTCAATAGCTTCTGCATATTTTTCTATATATGCTTTTGCTGAATTAAAGAAGCAATTAGAAAATATTGAAGAACTTCGCTTTATTTTCACATCACCTACATTTATTACCGAAAAGACTCCAAAAGAAAAAAGAGAGTTTTATATACCAAGACTTGCCCGTGAAAAGAGCATCTATGGAACAGAATTTGAAGTAAAACTTCGTAATGAACTGACACAAAAAGCTATTGCAAAAGAATGTGCTGAATGGATTAAAAATAAAGTTCGCTTCAAATCTAACAAAACAGGACACACAATTCCAGGTCTTATTAATGTTGAAAACGAAGACAATACAAGCTGTGCTTATTATCCTGTAAATGGCTTCACAACGGTTGATTTAGGTTGTGAAAAAGGAAATAACTGTTTTTGTATCATCAATAAGTTTGAAGCACCTATGAGTAAGGGATATCTTCAACACTTTAATGAACTTTGGACTGATAAAGAGCAATTACAAGATGTAACGGAAGAAATTATTGAAAGTATCAGCTCAGTTTATAATGAAAATTCACCGGAATTTGTTTATTTCTTTACACTTTTTAACATTTTTAATGAATTTTTGGATGATATTAACGAAGATGTTTTGCCAAACACAGCTACTGGATTTAAGGAAAGTGCTATTTGGAACAAACTTTATAACTTCCAAAAGGATGCTTGTCTTGCCATTATTAATAAGCTAGAAAAATACAATGGTTGCATTTTAGCCGATAGTGTTGGTCTTGGTAAAACATTCACCGCTATATCTGTTATTAAATATTATGAAAATCGTAATAAAAACGTTTTGGTATTATGTCCTAAAAAGTTAAGCGATAACTGGACAACCTATAAAGAAAACTATGTAAATAACCCGATTGCATCGGATAGACTTCGTTATGATGTTCTTTATCATACAGATTTATCTCGTGTTAGAGGAAAATCAAACGGTCTTGACTTGGGCAAAATCAATTGGAGTAATTATGATTTAGTAGTTATTGATGAAAGCCATAACTTCCGCAACGGTGGTCAATCATATTTGGACAATGAAGGTGAACAGAAAGACAATCGCTATAATATATTGCTCAACAAAGTTATCAGAAAAGGTGTAAGAACCAAAGTTTTAATGCTTTCTGCAACACCGGTAAACAATCAATTTATAGATTTGAAAAACCAACTTGCCCTTGCTTATGAAGGAAATGCAAAGCAATTAAACGAAAAACTGGGCGAAGGCAAAAATGTAGAACAAATATTTAGAGAAGCTCAAAGAAGCTACAATCATTGGAATCAGCTACCGGTAGAGGAAAGAACAGCAAGCCGTTTGCTTAATATGTTAAGTTTTGATTTCTTTGATTTGCTTGATAGCGTAACTATTGCTCGTTCTCGTAAACATATTGAAAAATATTATAATACCTCGGATATTGGCAAATTCCCTGATAGATTATTACCAATTAATCACCGTCCGCAATTAAGTTTAAAAGCAGGAACAATATCCTATAAAGAGATTTTTGCAGATTTACTTCAATTAACCTTATGTGTTTACACTCCATCAGCATACATCTACGAAAGCAAACGTGATGAATATGAAGAAAAATACGGAAGAGATGTAAGCCACGGCGTATTCTTCAAGCAAGCTGACCGTGAACAAGGTATCCGTCGTTTGATGAGTATTAACCTTATGAAGCGTATGGAAAGCTCGGTTTATTCGTTTAACCAAACATTGGCTCGTATAATTGAACACATCAACAGAACTATTGAAAACATTGAACTTTTTGAAAAGAAAAAGAACAATTATGAGCTAATCAATGATTTTAGCGAATTTGAAGACTTTGATGACGATTATGATGTTTCAACCGGAAGTAAGATAAGCATATCCTTAAAAGATATGGATTATCAATCTTGGAAACGAGATTTAAGAGCTGATGCTCATATTTTGGAACATTTATATAAAGAAACAAGCTCTATCGGGGTTGAAGATGACTTTAAGCTACAAACCCTAAAAGAGCAAATTAAGAAAAAGATTGAACGCCCAATCAATTATAACAACAAGAAAATTATAATCTTTACAGCTTTTGCCGATACTGCAAACTACTTATATGACAATATTTCAAAATATGTAAAAGATAACTTCGGTTTAGATTCTGCTGTAATCAGTGGTTCGGTTGAAGGTAAAAGCACTATTGCCAAATTACCGCAAGATATGAATACTGTTTTGACTTGTTTTTCTCCAATATCAAAAGAAAAGCATCTGTTATTGCCTGATACTCCTGCAAACATTGATATTTTGATTGCAACAGATTGTATCTCCGAAGGTCAAAACTTACAAGATTGCGACTACTTGATTAACTATGACATCCATTGGAATCCAGTTCGCATTATCCAGCGTTTCGGGCGTATTGACCGTATCGGAAGCAGAAACACAGTAATCCAACTTGTAAACTTCTGGGCTCCGGTAGAATTAGATGAATATATCAAGTTAAAAGCTCGTGTTGAAGGCAGAATTAAGGCTGTAAACTTAACGGCAGGCGGTAATGATAATGTTATCAATCCGGAAGATGACCCTGATTTATCATATCGTAAACAACAGCTTGAAAAGTTGCAAACCGAAGTAGTTGATATAGAAGAAATGGGTTCAAGCATATCCATTATGGATTTGGGGTTAAATGAATTTCGTTTAGATTTGTTAGAATATATTAAAGAAAATCCTGATGTAGAAAAGAACCCGACCGGTATGAATGCTGTTGTAAAAGCAACACATGATATGCCTGCCGGTGTAATTTATATCTTAAAGAACATCAATAAAGATACCAACATTAATGATATGAACCGTTTGCATCCGTTCTATATGGTTTATATCA
>JAZQZB010000004.1:0-7701 GCA_045633825.1 Alphaproteobacteria bacterium
AACCCGAGAGATATAGTGTCTAGTGCTTTAAAGAAAAATGCTTCCGGTGTCATAATGGTTCATAACCACCCGAGCGGAGATCCCAGACCCTCTGATAATGAGGTAAATGCGACCAAACGAGTGAAAGAAGCTTGTGATACCGTCGGAGTTACTTTGCACGAACATATTATCATAACCCCGTCCGATTATTACTCTTTTAGTCAACATCATTTAGTGGTATAATTTAAAAAAGCCCTCAATTTATTGAGAGCTTTTCGTTTAATTAATTTAATCTAAAATGTGGCTCCAATCGGTAACCCTAATAAATTTACCAATAAGCAGTGTTATATTACTGGTAAACAATTTTATTGAAATTGCCAAAAGAATAATTCCAAAAAACTTTTTCAACATATAAAGCATACCTGCGCCAAGCAATTTTTCGATTTTAGACGTAATACGTAAAATTGCATATACACAAAACATGTTAGCAACAATCGCCAATAATATATTGATTTGAGCATATTGCGAACGAATCGCCAACATGGTAGTTAATGCTCCGGCGCCTGCTATAAGAGGAAAAACCACAGGAAAAAAACTCGAATCTTTCGGTGTATCGGTTGTGTCTTTAAAAATCGATATATCCAATATCATTTCGCAAGCCATTACAAAAATAATCAACGAACCGGCAACGGCAAATGACGGTGTATCAACACCAAATAAATTTAAAAATGCTTCTCCGACAAAATAAAAAATCATAAACATTATAAAAGCTAAAACGGCAGCTTTTACCGGTTTTATAATTTTGCCTCTTTTACGCATTGAAATAATCAACGGGATAGAACCGGGCATATCTATAATTGCGAATAAAACGAAAAAAGCACCTAAAAACTGTTGCCAATCAAACCCTATAAACATCTCTAAAACCTTTAAAAAATACCATTAAAAAACGAAGGCGAATATACCACTAAAACCCAGTTTATCAAGGTAATTTGAAAATTACGCACAAAAGTTTTTTATTTCAAAAAAACTTGCACTTGAATTTTTAGTGTGTTATTCATTTTGATAAAATTTATTTTTATCGGAGAAATTCAAATGTTAGCTCTTTTAATTATCTTTATCGGATTTATGATGTTTTCATCGGCAAATTGGATTGTTCGAAAATTTGGTGAAGTTACCTATGAGCAAATTCTTTTTCACCTTAATATGCCCTTTTCATCTGAAACAAGAATGATGTTAAGTTATGCCAAAAATACTTTAATGACCGGAGCAATTATCGTTTTGGTTTTAGCTTTGCTTTTTTGCCATAAATACAAATTTCATATTAAACTTATTGATAAATTTCGTGAATTTGTTTATCAAAAACGCAATATTTTAAGCTATATGTGGCTTGCTTTTTGCGTAGTATTTGTCTTTTTTAAGATGAATGTTTGGAATATGATAACTTTACACAAATATAAAAGTGAAACATCTAACTTTTATGAAGAAAACTACATTATTCCGCAAGATGTAAAAATAAATTTTCCTTCTCAAAAACGCAATTTGATTTTACTTTTTGCCGAATCATTTGAAGCTACTTATGCACAAACCCCAAAACATAATTATTTTAAAGCAGACTTAATTCCCAACATGCACAGACTTGCCAATGAAAATATTTCTTTCAGTGATAATGATTATCTCGGCGGTTCTTATGAAATTGACGGGACACAGTGGACCCAAGCCGGACTTTTTGCGCAAACATGCGGAGCTCCGATACAACTTCCGATTAATGATCCTAACTGGTTTCATCCCAAAAACGGATTTTATCCTAAAGCATGGTGCTTATATGATATCTTAAAAGAACAAGGATATAATTTGGTTTCGTTAATCGGTTCAAACGGTGAATTTGCCGGTATGAATAAGTTTGTGGAAACACACGGCAATCAACAACTTTTAGATACTAATTTTTATGCAAAACGTGACGGCATAAAATTATCTTTAGAAAAAACCACCAAATTACCGGATACTCAAGTTTTTAATTATGCTAAAGAAACTCTAAAAGATTTATCAACTCAAAATAAACCTTTCGTTTTAACCTTAATGACACTGGACACACATTATGGCACATATCGTTTTGCCGATGATGTTTGTGAGAGAAAATACGGTCAACACAATAACATTGAAAATGTTGTTTCTTGTTCCGATAAACAAATAAATTCTTTTATTGAATGGTTAAAGTCTCAAGATTTTTATAAAGATACAGTTGTGGTTATTTTAGGTGATCACCTGACGATGAATCAGCGTTTTACGGAAGATATGGATCGTAAGCCGATAAATATATTCTTAAATACACCGGTGGCAGCCAACAATACCCAAAATCGTATTTTTACACCTTTTGACATTTATCCGAGTATTATCGAAAGCTTGGGGGCAAAAATCGAAGGTCATCGACTTGGCCTCGGCACTTCATTATTTTCCGATGTCCCGACTTTGACCGAAGGAAAAATAACCGTTGAAGAAATGGATATTGAAGTAAGAAAAAAATCAAAACTTTATGATTGGTTGCTTTATGGAAAAGAAGTAAGAAAATAATATAAAAAAGCGAAGTTTTTTCATTAACTTCGCTTTTTTATTATTCTATTCAGACAGTTCAAATATAAATGATTTACCGTCTTCAGTTATAAGCTCTAAACTCTCTTCTTTTGTTTTATATGATTTTACGGCAATCAATATTTGCATAAATATTTGTTCGGCTTCCATTTCTTTTTGAGGCCCCATCATCATTGTTGTACCACCGAGGATAATTGTCAAAGCATTACCTTTTATTTCATAATTTCCCATAATGACGTTTACAACTTTAGCATTTAGGCTTCCGTCATCGGCAAAAGATAATGTCACCGGCACATCATTCGGTGAGTTTAGCATTTTATATGTTCCGGTCTTAAAACCTTCAACATCACTGCACGCTAAAAGGAAAAATACCAAACTTAAAAATATTTTTTTCATATTAAAATTCCTTAATCATCTTCTTTTATACGAATAATATCGGCACCGACAGAGCGAAGTTTTTCTTCTATTTTTTCATATCCGCGATCCAAATGATAAACACGATTCACAATCGTTTCGCCATCTGCAATAAGTCCGGCCAAAATAAGAGCAAACGAAGCTCGTAAATCTGTTGCCATTACCGGAGCACCCGAAAGCTTATCAACACAACGAACAATCGCCGAAGCATGACCATGAACATTGATATTTGCACCCATACGCAAAAGCTCCGGAACATGCATAAAACGATTTTCAAAAATTGTTTCCGTAACCATTGAGGCGCCTTTAGCCGTCATCATTAATGCTAAAAATTGAGCTTGAAGATCTGTAGGGAAGCCCGGAAACGGCTCGGTCATAATATCTTTACCGACTAATTCGCATCCTTTAGCATCAACTATCAAACCCGTCTCTGTTTCTTCAACTTTTACCCCCATATCACGCAAAACCTGAACAGGACGACGTAAGGTTTCAATTTGTGCATTTATCAATTCAATACGGCCACGAGTAATTGCTGCAGCAACAGCATAGGAGCCGGCCTCTATTCGATCAGCAATAACCTTGTGCACGGCACCATGAAGTTTATCAACACCGTCAATAGTTAAAACAGCTGTTCCTATACCCGAAATTTTAGCTCCCATAGCATTTAATAAGCGAGCTAAATCACTAATTTCCGGTTCTTTAGCCGAATTTTCAAGGACTGTACGACCTTCTGCCAAAACAGCAGCCATCAAAACATTACATGTTGCACCAACCGAAACACCGGGAAATATAATATGAGCCCCTTGTAAACGTCCGTTAACACTTGCGTGGATATAGCCGTTTTTAATTTCAATTTTGGCGCCCATTTTTTCTAATGATGAAAGATGAATATCCATAGGACGAGCACCAATGGCACAACCGCCGGGGAGTGATAATTCGCATTTACTGAAACGAGCTAATAAAGGCCCCAATACATAATATGATGCACGCATTTTTCTGACATAATCATACGGAGCGACAAGACTTTCCACTTCTTTAGTGCGATAAGAATAAGTTTTGGTAGAATGACCATCGACAAAATCATCAAATTCATTAATTTTAGTACCGATTTGTTCCAACAAATTATTCATTGCTTTTATATCGGAAAGCATAGGTATATTAGTTAAAGTAACGGTTTCATCGGTAAGCAATGAAGCACAAATTAAAGGAAGTGCGGCATTTTTGGCGCCGCTGATAAAAATCTTACCCTCCAAAGCTTTTCCGCCAATGATTTTAATTTTATCCATTATCTTTCTCCTGTTTTAGTGCTTCGCGTTTTTTCTGTTGTTGTTTTCTTTTTTCCAAATTTTTTTGCAAAGCTTTGGCTTCTCGTTCAAAACGTTGGTCATATCGAGGTTTCTGCGCCTTTTTTAGAACTTCTGACATTATATATTCCTTAAGCAATATTAATCATAAAACGGTTATACAACATATTTGCAAAAAAAAAACTAAAATACTTAAAAAATCCCTTGATTTTTATAAAATGGTTTTGTATGTTGTGTTTCGCAAGATGATATTTATTTTGCCGCTATAGCTCAGTGGTAGAGCACACCCTTGGTAAGGGTGGGGTCGTAAGTCCGATTCTTACTAGCGGCACCATTTAACACAAAGCCCACCTTCTTGGTGGGTTTTGTGTTAAATAGAGTAATGGTTGTAAAAAGCGAACTTACGGGGGCAAAAGTAAGTCCGGCGCCCGAGCCTCGTGTAGTAGAGGCGAGGAAGAGCAAGCGCTAGCGAGGTCTGAAAGACCACATCGTGCGTAAGCCGATGTGCATTCGTAACTAGCGGCACCATTAATAAGCCTCCCGAAAGGGAGGTTTTTTAATGGTTTGAAGATAGTTAGAAGCGGACTTACGAAGTAATGTCCGGAGTGGATAGTTGGCGAAAACGAGTATTGAGCTTCGCAAATCGCTTAGCTAAATACGAAGTTTGAAGCTTACGGCACGAGGAGGACCCACGAATAAAATGAGTGGGAGTGCCCATTCTTACTAGCGGCACCATTTTTGAAATTTCCGCATTTGTTGCGGATTTTTTCTTTTAAAACAATCATTTATTTAGTCCGATTTTGAGTGTTTACATAATGGCACTTTTGAGCCAGCTAATCGGACTTTTTATGCAAAAGCTAAGAAAATCAAGCTTTTTAGCATTTCAAATACATATCCGATAAAAAGGTAAAGGGAGTTTCGCATTAACTATTTATAATATGCGGTGTATTTTCTAATTCGGGAGCCCCTAAAACGCTAATTGCCAACGACATTTTGCTACGATTTGCATAAACAAAAGAAATTTTATTGCTTTTAATAACGAAGCATTATATCGTATATAAAACAATCTACTATTTGAGGTAGCATCAATGAATCTAAACTTATTCCGCAATTATCTTAATTGTTTACAAAAGTATTCAGATTTTTCTGGACGAGCATCACGATTGGAATTTTGGTCATTTATATTGGCGAATTTCTTAGTGGGTATGATAATTGGACTTTTGATAAAGAACTCTTCAATTCATATTGTTTATAGTATTATCATTTTTATTCCCACTTTGGCTGTTACTGTTAGGAGACTGCATGATGCTGGACATTCAGGTGAGATAGTCGCGGAAATTTACTTAAGTGCTTTTTTAGGACTCATATTTACTTTTTTAAAAGATGAAACGGCGGCTATTGTAGGAAGTATATTTTTTATAATTACAGTATTATTGAATATACGTTTGTTTTTTTTACTTATTCAAGAATCTATCAACCAAAATAATTTACCTAAAGATACAGATATTGAAAATATTTCTGTTCCTAAAGAAATCGTAAATAATATAAAAAAAATAGAAAAAAACCGCCATTTCCTTAATGCTATAACAAGTTTGCAAAAGTTAAATTTTAATATCGAAGAACTTTCTCCTCAAAACGTAAATACCATATGTCGAGTGTTAGATGTAGTCGGGGAGATTCCCCTACATTTAAGATGTTGGAATGATGATGTTGAACTCATTATTGCGATTGATTCCGAAGGTTATTTTACAACTTTACATATTACATCAATACCTAAAGAAAATGAAAAAGCTATCCAACTACATGAGGCTATTTTAAATAAGATGGCAAGCAAATATCCTCTTCCTGTTTCCTTTAAATTTGTTAATTCAAAAAACAATACTAATTGTTATATTTTTACCAATAATGCCTATGAATGTAGTGCAGAAAACCTTGAAAATTGTATAAAAGTTTTTCCTCTTGAAGTTAACACCTTAATGAAAAATTATTTTCATTAGTAATACTTTTCATATTAACAGTAAGAAAATGCCAAAAATAATCTTTTTTACATTATTCATTATCCTCTTGCATCTTTTTTGCAATCTCAGTATTGCTCAAGGGAGGTATACTATGGAAAATACAAAACTAATAGATGGAATACGCTATAACATTAATAAAGAACCTATAAATGGTATTGTGTATGTTTATTATCCAACAGGAGAAATTCTTTTGGAAGCTCAATATAAAAATGGCAAAATAGATGGTGTTAGTCGTGGATACAGACTCGATGGAACTCTATATCAGAAAATAATTTATAAAAATTCAAAAGAGATAAAAAGAAACACTTATCCTCCAAATAAGCCTATCATCGTATAATGTTGTCCATTTTCCTGCAAAACCTCTTATATTCATCGTAGTTTTCAGTCCGATAATCGCAAGTGGATTTGCGTAAGTTACGAGAATAACTTATGTATGTCATATTCACCATAGCCTTCGTAGTAATAACTGGCATCAATACCTTTCATAAATATTTCACGCTCATCAATTTTATCAGTCAGGGCATTTTTCAAAAGATGTTTAATTTCAATATCTTTTACTGGACTACGTTCCATTGCCGACAAATAATCTTCTTTATCAATTTTATCCCAATCCACAACCATTTTCAGTTCTTTTTTAAAGATTAAATCAAGCCAAATTCTGGTTGCGCGCCCGTTTCCCTCTCTGAATGGGTGCGCTATATTCATTTCCACGTATTTTTCAACAATTTCATCAAAAGTGGATTGCGGCATTTTTTCTATATTTTTTAGTGATTGCTCTAAATACATAACCGGAGCAAAACGGAAATTACCTTTAGATATGTTTACATTGCGTATAAAACCCGCAAAATCATAAATATCTTCAAATAAAAATTTGTGTATTTGCTGTAGTCCCTCAACAGTTCCGGCATTAATTTTATTTATTTTTCCACTGTCAAAAAGTTTTATGGCTTTTTCTTTGCTGATTTTTTCCTCTGTTTTATTGAGTTCAACTTGGCTTGTGATGTTTAATTTATTTTTTAATACCATGAGAATACCTTTTTATTGATGTCTTTGTAACATTTTTTAGACGTTATGGTAGAAATATATTACATAAATACTAAAATTTACATAACAGAATTAAATTTCTAACAAATTAAATTGTTTGCTTCTTGTTGGTCGTTTTGGTCTAAAAGCAACTCCAACTTATACTCCAACCTCTTAAATTCATCATAATTTTCAGTCCGATACTTGCACAGTATCGCGCACCATTTTATAAAAAGCCTCCATTGTGGAGGCTTTTTTGAAATGGTTTCGCAAATGTCATCAATTTCTAAATCCATACTGTTGTAACGAGCCATTGTCTTTTCTAAATTTTCACGTTTCTCAACAATTTCAGCTTTCATTTTGTTATACATCTCTTC
>JAZQZB010000005.1:0-3884 GCA_045633825.1 Alphaproteobacteria bacterium
AACTGCATATTTGGCAACTGCTCCAAAATCGGCCGGTGTTTATAAAGCCATGCATGCAGCATTTGATTTGGCAAAATCAACAGGTTCGTTGATGCCGCCGAAAAACATTTTGAATGCTCCGACAAAATTGATGAAAGATTTGGGGTATCATGAAGGTTATGAATATGATCCTGATTGTGAAGACGGATTTTCAGGAGCTAATTATTTTCCGGAAGGCATGAGACGACCAAAACTTTATCATCCTGTGGACAGAGGTTTTGAACGAGAAATTAAAAAAAGAGTGGAATATTTCGATAAATTGCGGGCAGAAAAACAAAAGGCTAAAGGAAAAGTTGATGAGTGAGCAAAAGAAAAAGGTTATACTTGTCAGTAATAAAGTAAATGAAAAGATTACTGATGAGTTGCGCTTAAGGTTAGAAGCTCAAGGTATAGAAGTTGAAGTTAAAGATAAAGAAACTATGACAAAGGAAGAACTTCAAGAAATAGAAGCTGTTTTTAAATGTAAAGAGCCTACGTTGTCGGAAATTAATGATGAAATGGTAAGAATGGCTGCAGAAAATGTAAAAATATCGGAAGATTCGATGAAATATGATAATAAAAAAACTAAAAAATATGTGCCTAAAAAAATAGGTGAGGAAAATAAAGCAAAAGTTAAAAATGTAAGAGGAAAAAGGTATGGGCGTTAGTCTTGTTAGAGTTAAAGATCAAGATGACGGGATGCGTCTTAATCGTTGGTTTTTGAAATATTACCCTAATCTTCCGTTGTCGAGATTACAAAAATTGCTTCGAACAAAACAGATAAAAGTTGAAGGAAAAAAGGCTGAAACTTCGTTAAAGTTGGAAGCCGGTCAAGAAATCAGAATTCCTCCGTTAGATGATAAACCACAAGAAAAAGAAAAGGATTTTGTATCAGATAAAAATAAGGAATTGATACAATCTTTGGTTATTTATAAAGATGAGAATATTATAGCTTTGAATAAACCATCAGGAATGGCAGTGCAGGGTGGAACAAATACTTTTCATCATATTGATGCAATGTTGCCGGCATTGAAATATGAAAAAGAAGAAGCACCGAAATTAGTTCATAGAATCGATAAAGATACTTCGGGTTTGTTAGTGTTGGCCAGAGATAGAAAAAATGCCGAGATTTTGACCAAAGCTTTTAAGGAGCATAATTTACAAAAAACATATTTAGCTTTGGTAAAAGGTTGTCCGAATAAGATGAGCGGACAGATAAAAGCACCTTTGGAAAAGGTCGGTGAAAAATCTTTGGTTACACCGGATGGTAAAAAAGCAATCACCGATTATAAAGTGTTAGATAATTTGGGGGATAGGTTTGCTTTGATAGAGGCTAAACCTTTGACGGGAAGAACTCATCAAATCAGAGCTCATATGGAATATTTGGGAACACCGATTGTCTGTGATGATAAATATTTCGGCGAAAGTAAAGAAAAAGTTGCCGATATTAAAGATAAATTGTATTTGCACTCTTATAAAATCGATTTGTCGGGAATATATAAAGGGGTAAAAATTAAGGCCAAATTGCCTCAACATTTTGTTGAAGCATTAAATACATTGGGATTGAGTTTAAAGGAGTAGGTTTATGAAATTGGTAAAGAGAACCGCATCAATAGTTGCAAGTTTTATTATAATTTTGGCTATCGGCGGGTATGTTTTTGTACGCAATTTTGATTTAAATCGATATAAACCATATATTGAAAATGCGGTTTTTAATGCAACAGGCAGAACATTGACTATGGCAGGAGATGCTAAATTGGCTATCTCGCTTATTCCGACATTAGAAATCAGTGATGTTTCGTTATCGAATCCGGAATGGGCTCAAAATCCCAATATGATTGATATGGCAAAATTGGAAGTTAAGTTTGCGATTATGCCGTTGCTGAAAAAACAAATAGTAATTGATAAACTTATTTTGCACGGAACTCAAATTTATTTAGAAACATCGGTTGATGGTGAAAATAATTGGAACTTTGACACCCAGAAAGTGAAAGCAAAAGTTACTAAATCATATAATGAAGCACAAAAGGTAAGTAATGTCGGAGAGGCTGCCGTCGGTATGGTTTTGGTGGCAAAAAATGTTAATATAACTGAAGGGGTATTAAATTATTTTAATGCTAAAAACGGTAAAAATCATTTATTGGAAATTGAGGATATAAGTGCAAAATTAGACAGTTTTGATAATCCGTTGCTTCTTGATATGGTTATGAAATATAACGGAAATGATATTAACTTAAATGCAAAAATCAGTACGCTAAACAGTATTATAAATAATGATAAATTGGATTTTGAAGCAAAAATAAAGGCTTTGAATATTTCGGCAGATTTGAGAGGTGCGGTTGATGGGGTTTTGAGTGCGCCGGTGTATGCTTTGGAAGGCAATGTATATAATCCTAAAGATAATTTTTCAATGCCGGAAATTCGTTTGGATACAGGAATTGACGGTGATTTGTCTTCAGCCAAAGTAATATTGAAAAACTTAAGTGTGGCAAAAAATGAGATAACCGGAAATGTTGATGTTAATTGGAGTGGCGGAAAACCGGTGTTAAAAGCTGATTTAGTTGCTTCGCAATTTAATGTTAACAGTTTTGTTGAGACTAAAAAACAGGTATTTGCTTTGCCGTCGATTATTTCTTCGGCAAATGCTTTAACATTTGTTCCGAATAATATTGTTGATTTTTCGGCTTTGAATATGTTGAACGGAAATGCTGATTTGAAAATCGGTAAGTTGATTTTGCCGAAAAATATGGAATTGAATAATTTGAGAACATTAGCAAAATTGCAAAACGGTATTTTAACGGTTAATCCGTTTACGGCTGATTTCGGCGGAGGAAAAATGATTGCTGATGCAGAGGTTAAAGCATCAGATAATTCGATAAAATTTAATTTCAAAACCGAAAATATGAAATTGCAGGAAATTGATAAATCACTTGAGGGTAAAAATTCGCTGTTTAATGTCGGAAGCGGTGGTGATGTGTCGTTTGATATCAATATAAAAACATCAGGTAATACCTACCGAAAAATGTCAGATAATTTAAATGGTGTGTTTATTGTTATGATGGATAAAACTTTAATTAAAAGCTCTAATATGAGTTGGTTAACTAATAATATATTGGGGCAGTTGTTAAATTTGCTTAATATTGATACATCAAAAAAACGAGATTTAGATGTCGAGTGTTTGGTTATTCGCTCGGATTTTAAGAATGGAAAAGCATATTTCCCCAGTGGTATAGTATTTAATTCCGATAAGATTAAAATGGTTGGAAGCGGAGATATTAATTTGGTTAATGATGAAATGAATTTTACTATCGCTCCGACACTTAATAAATTAGCAGACGGAAATATTACTCAGGCATTGGCTTCTTTTGTAAAAATTGAAGGGACGTTAAATAATCCGAAGTTGCGCTTGGATACATCTTCGGCATTAAATACCATTGTCGGCGCGGTGGCTACGGGAGGAATTTCTTTTGGCGGAGAAGTTTTGTTGAGCGGTGATGATGATCCTTGTCGTTCGGCATTGAAAAATACCAAATATGCTGATAAATATGCTCAAACTCAAGGAATTAAGTCGAGTACAAAACGAGCATATCAAGAAGTTAATAAACAAGCAAAAGAAGCAGTTAAAGGATTAGGAAATGCTGCTAAAAATTTGTTAAATTCTTTTAAGGGGCAATTTTAAGAAAGGGACTAAAAAATGAAAAAAATTTTGGATAAAGCGGTTAAGGAAATCGCTCAATATCGTGAAGAAATAGAAAAAAAATTGCTTGAATTTGCACGTACGGATTTATTGTTTTTTTGGGGCGAAAAAAGAGATTTGTATTTGAAGCAAGAAACAGAATGGCAACCTATAATTAATTGGGTCGAAG
>JAZQZB010000006.1:0-23288 GCA_045633825.1 Alphaproteobacteria bacterium
TATTTGCTTGGTGCAATATCAAATAATCAACCTCATTAACTTTGATATTATTTTTATTCAAGACATCATCTGTTATAAAGTTAGGTATAATATTTGCCACAAATTTATATACTTCTTGCCCCTTCATGTCTAAAATTTGTCGGGTAGGGGTGTTATCAACAAACGGACAATTACTTTTTTGAATCGGCATATTGATATAATCGCCGACATTTCCATCTGCTTTAATATCAATAGCAATAATATCATTTTCATTGCCGGCGGAAATTATTGCCGTGCCAATTCCGTCTCCGAACAGAATAGATGTTCTACGGTCACTCCAATCTATATAACGAGAGCAATTATCCATTGTTATAAGTAAAATATTTTTATATTTTCCCGAACGAATATATGCATCAGCCAAATCCAAACCATATACAAATCCGGAGCAAGCTACCGAAATATCAAAAGCCGGGATGTTTTTAGTAATACCGAGAAGTTTTTGAGCCATACAAGAAGTCATAGGCATAAGTTGAACAGGCATAGATGTTGCCGCAATAATTAAATCAATATCATCTGTTGAAATTTCAGCATTGGCCACAGCCTGTTTGCAAGCTTTTTTTAATAATTCAAAAGCTTCTTCATCCGATGCAAACAAACGACGTTCTTTAATACCTGTTCGGGTATATATCCATTCATCTGTTGTATCATATATTTTTGTTAAATCATTATTGGTAACAACTTTAGACGGGATTGCATATCCGATACCTTTAATCATTGGTAAATTGTTATTCATATTTATGTTTTTATCCTTTTTTTCATATATCATAAAAATTAGAATTACCTGACTTTGCAGATAACATTATATGCATCCTTATCAGGTAATTCTAATCATATATTTTGTAAAGTCAATAACACTTAAACAGTTAATAAATTATTGACCTGATTTAATTGCTTCAATCAATTCTTTAACTGTCGGCCAATTTGCTTTATTAAACAGCGGATCAGTTTTGAATTTGTAAGCATTTTTACCCGAGAACAATATATTATTCAAGATATTACCTTTATGACCGACTTCAATAAGAGATTTTCTTATACAAAATGAGCGTAAATCAGGTAATTTTCCTGTTGTTCCGGAAGGTGTGTGAGTAGTCCAAGAAGAAAACTTACAACCTGACAAGCAACCGCAACAATCTTTAATATCTTCCATGCATTGCATTTTTTCATCTAAATCCATAAATATTAAAGTATTGTCAGGCGTTACAGACATTGCGGTATAACCTCTGGCAAATTGTTCATTGACTGTTTTCATATCTTCTTTTTTTACAAAATATGTAGTATTTGCAGAATATTGAACAGCTTCTGAAAATTCTTCTGTTTTTTCCTTTGAAAAAGGAACTTGATTTTTAGTTCTGTCAAATAATTTTGTAAGCAAAGAGTTTTTAATGGCCGAAGATAAGAATCCTGTCGGACTGAAATCTTGAATTACCACATCTTCTTTTTTCAAAGATTTAAGCAGTTTTTTCCAAACATCACTGATAGGACTTTCTTGAGTAAGAAGAGGGCGTGTTCCGAACTGAAAACCGACATTTCCGATTTCAGGATTATCGATATAATCTTGCCAATCAGCCAAAGACCATACGCCACCGGCAATAATAATCGGCAGATGGTTAAGTCCGTTAGCATTCATAACTTTTCTTAATTCAACAACTTTTTCGTATGGAGATTGCGGTTTAGAAACTTCATCAGTGTTTGAAAATCCGCAGTGACCACCGGCAAACCAAGGATCTTCATATACAACTCCGCCCATATATTCTTTAAATTTGTCATACCCTCGTTTGATTAAAATTTGCAAAGCACGACCGGAAGAAACAATAGGGTAATAAAAGACTCCGAAATGAGAAGTGAGTTCTGCCAATTTAATCGGTAATCCGGCACCGGAAACCACACCGTTTATAGTACCTTTTGCTTTTTCCAAAACATTTTTAATAAGATATTGGCTATCAGCTAATTCCCACAAAACATTCATATTTATCAAACCGTTACCGTTAGAAGTTTCATGAGCAATTTGAGCTTGAGTAATGCATCCGTCAACAGCTTTGTCCATCATTTCCCAATGACGATCTGTACGTGATTTAGCAAAAATTTCAGGTGTTCTTACTACTCCGTTTTCATCTTTAATATCAGGAAACACACCGGAAAAAGTACCGATACAATTTTCTTTTGCCCAAGCACCGGCGGTAAAACCGTTACTGACATTAACTCCGCGACCACCTTCAAATAAAGGAAATACTTCTTTTCCGCACAAGCTGATCTTTTTTAATTCTTTCATTATAAACTCCCAAAATTCTAGCTTTAATATGTATTATAAAAAATTTTCTATTTTGAAGATTATTCAAAATTATAAAATATGTAAAGTACGCACTTTTTTGTGTCATAGTTTCTTTTTGGAAACTAATTGGAATTTTTATACATAATATCAGATAGTTCCATAGATTTAATCAATAGATTGATTTAATAAATATCTGTGTAAAATATGTTTGTCTATTTGTCTAAATATGTTTGCAAAAAATTAATAATATGCTATTATAAATATAAAATAGCGAGGTAATATGAATATCATAAGTAATTTATTTAAAAAAAGCAAAAAACGAGATCCTATTTATTGTAAAATAGGCGATATTGATATTTTGCTTCCTGATTCCTATGATAGTAAAGAAAAATTTATTGAAGATTTTACAAAATTCAGAGATAAAGATTATCTGTTGGAAGAATATAAAAAATTAAATAAAGATCCGGTTTATCACAAATTTGGAGATATTAATATTTTAATTCCTGCCGCTTATGATAATAAAAATGATTTTATTGATGATTTTTTAGCCTTTCAAGATAAAGAATATTTGAAATATGAGCGACATAATAAACGTCATCCTGATAATCAAATATCTGAAAAAGAAATAATAGTAGATAGTAATATCAGGCTTATTGCACCATTAAGAATGGTAAAAAACGGTATGACTGATACAGACATTGTTATAGAATGTTTGCACCATGCTTTTGAGCGTTATAATGATGCGATTCAAAAAACAATTCGCTTAAATAAAGAATCTCCCAAAAAAGCAAGAAATGTTTCATTAAATAAAAAACATTTAGATTATTGTACTCTTAAGCATATCGGACATATTGCGGAAACAAGTGCCATTAGAGCCGGTAAGGGATTAAAGTGGAGCACGGAACAGCTTGTTAATACGACCATTGGAACATTAGCTTCACCATTGGCTTTAGCATATAAAATACTTGATAAAAAGCATCGTATATCAATCAGTCCGACAAAGAAAAAATGGATTGATGAAAAATCATTACCATATGTAGTCAGAGGAGCAAAAAAGGGATTAGCAATTTTGTCTGCTTATACATTGTTAATGACCGGTTCATTTGCTAAAGAAAAACATCAGCAACTTCAAAAAGAAAAAGCTCATAAAGAGAGGTTTTTTGATAAATATAATACAACTAATGAAGTTTTTTACCAAAATTATAAAATAGCTAAAGAAAATGAGGCAATGATTGTTGCTTTAATTGCTTGTCAGGAAGGTTTTAAGTCTGATGCTTATTTATGCCAAGCAAAAAAACCGACTGACGGTTATGGCACAACAAGAACAATAAAAAAAGATAAAGACGGTAATATAGAATATGATGAAAAAGGTTTTGCTATAACTATTCCGGTAGTTTTAGGGACAACAACAACCAAAGAAGATGGATTTGAGGATGTTGTGGCTCATTTGGAAAAATATGTCTATCCTCAATTAGAACATATAAATAAAATTCTTGAATCTCAAGAAATAGCTGCAGTTTGTATGTTTATATATAATACTGATGAGGGTGCTTTTAAAGATTCTATGTTATGCGTAGCCATAAATAATGATGCAAGTGATGAAAAAATTCGTGAAGCCTTTTCCATTATTCGTTCTGTCGGAGGTATTCGCAGTTATGGACTTATAAATCGACATGGTTTTGAAGGATATGTATTTTGTTGTGAAAATATAGAAGAACTTATCAATATTAAGCCGACTATAGCCGGAAGTCCTGATATAAAATATTATCAGTATGGCAAAAGTAAGAGAAACCCTCTTGAAAATGATGATAAAACATTTGTCGTCAGAGATATTGAAGAAGTTATGAAAGATGCTGAAAAATTTAAAACAGATGATTATAAAAAATGTATAGTTTTTATGCTTCCTCAAGAAAAAGCAAAAGAAGTTTTGGAAAAATATGGATTTCATGTTGATGAACAAGGAAAATTAAAAAAAGACATAACTTGGGAAGAAGCTCAAGAAATATTATCAAAATCAACCGAAAAACAAGAAAAGAAAAATAAAAAACAATCAGTAAAACAAAGCAAATTGACATATAAAATTAATAAAAATACAGGAAGAAAATGATATGTAAATTTATTGCAAATATTCTTTCAATATTGATGAAGTCAAAATTTGCGGTAAGATTAAATAATCGTCTGATTTACCGTCATAATATACATATAAAGGAACGCTGGCACGACCATAAAATGCCAGACCTTTGTTTATATTTTCATTTCTGTTTGTAGCATCAGCCCTTAATAATAAAATATTTTTCTTTTTTACTATTTTTGCAAAGTCATCAGATTGAAACGCGGCTTTTTTATTGACCAAACAAGTAATACACCATTTAGCCGTAAAATCGATAAATATCGGTTGTTTATTTATTAAAGCTTGTTCAATTTTTTTATGAGAATATTCATGCCAATTTAAATTTTTTCCGGATGTGATAAAACCTGATTGCGATAAAAGCACCCAAAACAACCAAATACATGTTAAAATTAAAGGAATACTTAATATTTTTTTTAAAACATTCATCCATTTACCCGGTTTAGGTAATATTTTTTTTATTTTTAGCGGATTCCATGCCAATATGGCGAAAGGTAAGGCGTATCCTAATCCTAAAGTTAAAAACACGGGAATATAAATATAAATCGGCGCCATTAAAGCATAGGCTATTGCAGCCCCCATAAACGGAGCGGTGCAGGGGGTCGCGATAACCACCGCCAACAATCCGGTCATAAAAGCATTAACTTTATGATTGTTAAAATGTAAAAAAGCAAATCGAGAAAGGACGGAATTGTTGATATTTATAACATCCAGCATCAGAAGAGTTAATATTATGAATAAAACCAACAAAAATCCGACAAACCACGGCGATTGCAAGTGAAACCCCCAACCGATACTCATGTCGAATTTTTTCAAAATATATAGTATGGAAGCAATGAAAAGCATTGATGTAACAACCCCGATTGTATAAAACAGAGCTTCAACACTGCGTTCTTCATTATTCATATTAGCTAAAGATATTATTTTTATACTTAAAATCGGAAAGATACATGGCATAAAGTTTAAGATAATTCCGCCGATAAATGCCATAATTAAAATTACGCTTAAATTAATCAGCGGTTGATATTCTTTATTTAAAAATGCGTTTATGTTTTTATTTAGTACATCATCGAATTGTTGATGATTTTCTTTTTTAATTTCAATAAGTTTGCTTTGATTTATACATTCATCTTTACATACCATAAAATCAATTTTAGCATTTATTTTTTCATCTTTTTTATTAACATTTAATGTAGATTTATAAAAAGCTTTTGTTTCATATCCGTCAAACGAAATCATATCTTGAGTATATCGTTTGGTTTGGCTGTAACTTTCTTCTAATATATTGTTTTTTTTAATATTTTGCCATTCGATTTTTAACGGTGCGCCAAATTCTTGTTCATATGGTGCAAATATATGCCATTCAGGTGCAATATCAAATTCCAATAATACTTCTAAAATATTATTTTCATGCAGTTTTGTATAATTGTTTATTTGAACAAGATTTTCAGCTTTTGCATTATTGCAAAGCATTAAAAAACAAGCAAAAACAATTTGAAAAATTTTCATTATTTCTTACTTTTTTGTTCAGCTATTACAAGTTTGTAATATGCTCTTGAAACAATGATTAAGGCTTTAAGCAAACACCAGCATCCCAAGGCAATAGCTATCGGTAAAAATGAAAAAGGCATAATACAAAGCAATACAAAAGCGCAAACAGTTTCAAATCCTTGAGCTAATCCGCCGAGATAAAAAGGTGATTCTATTTTTTTATCCGTAATATTATGATTTACTACACCATATGCTAACAGAGCAGAAGAAGATGCCGTAAATCCAAAGAGTAAAAAGCAGGCAGAAATAGCATTTTCATAAGGATCGGCAAGAGCAAATCCGAAAATTACACCGGCATAAAATACAAAATCCAAGCACATATCCAAAAACACTCCGAATTTTGTAACACCTTCAATTCTGGCGATTGCACCGTCCAATACATCGCAGAAACGATTTATTAATATGCAAATAAGGGCTTCAAAATACATATTCATGGCTAAAAAATTGATAGCCATCATACCGATAACGAAACCGAATATTGTAACCGTATTGGCAGAAATTGTATGTTTGTGAAAAAAATCAGCTAAATAGTTTAATTTATTTTCCCATTTTTCTTTAATACATTTTGAATTTTTGCAAAAATCAGAAGATTTAAATTTTTCATACATGCTATTAAATTTTGATGTTGTTTTTTTTGCCATTTTATTATCCTTATATGTATATAAAATATATGATATTGACTTTCTTATAACTTAACTATAAAACAATTTTTAATTTTTGTAAAAAATAACTTTGTAATTATACAGGTATAAATATGCGTATTTTTCAATATATTTCAATATTGCTGTTTTCTTTTGCAGTTGTTTTTATTATCTATCAAAATTCTCCCAAATATCAGATAATAAAAGGAAAAATATACGGAACATATTATAATATAAAAATAAACACCCCGAATAAAAACAAAGAGTTAAAAAAAGAAATAAATCAAGTTCTTCAAAAAATCGACAATCAAATGTCGGTATTTAATGAAGCAAGTGAGATTTCGCAAATAAATAAAACAAAAGCAAATAAAACTATTCTGTTATCCGCAGAGTTATCCGAAGTTTTAAAAGTTTCACATAAAATATGGAAACAAAGTAACGGATGGTTTGATCCTACTTTGGGCAATTTGATAAATTTATGGGGGTTTGGCAATACAAAAGCTAAAATGCCTACATCGTCAGAAATTAAAAAGGTTTTGAGTTATACCGGATTTGATAAATTAAAATTTAAAAATAATTATACGAAATTAAGTAAGACAAATAAAAATATTTCTGTTAATTTATCGGCCATAGCCAAAGGGTATGCAGTTGATAAAGTTGCTGAAATGCTGGATAATAAGGGATATGATAATTATATTGTAGATATCGGGGGCGAAGTTAAAACAAAAGGTTATCGTTCACAAAATAAAGATGCATGGAATGTGGCGATAAATAAACCTCTTCAAGATTCTGATGAAAATATTATGGTTTTATCTTTAAGCAATATAGCTGTTGCAACTTCCGGTAATTATCGAAATTATTATAAAAAGGATGGTGAGGTTTATGCTCATACGATTTCACCGGAAAACGGATATCCTGCTAAAACAGACATATTATCAGTAACGGTTTTTCACGATTCCTGTATGTATGCAGATGCTTATGCCACCGCCATAAATGCAATGGGAATTAAAAGAGGTTTGAAATTTGCAGAAAAAAATAACATAAAAGCAATAATATACGATAGCAATATGAAGGCTGTTTATACAAAAAATGCTGAAGAAATTATGGAATAAACAATGGATACATTAAGCAAAAGCGGAATTATAAAAAATATTACTAAAAATGAGCTTAAAATAGAAATTTTAAGTTGTTCGGCTTGTTCATCCTGTGTGGTAAAGAATTATTGTACCGGTTTTGAAGCAAAACAAAAAGAAATTGTTATCAAAAATAAAAATGTTGATAATTTTCAAATAGGTGAAGAAGTTTTAGTAAGTATTGATGAGCGTCAGGCATTTAAATCAATATTTTTGGCTTATGTTATACCGCTTATTTTAATGGTTTCCGTTATTATTGGTTTATTAAATTATAAAAATGATGAGATATTAGCCGGAATATGTGGAATAATTATCTTGATTCCTTATTATTTTGGTTTATTCTTGGCAAGAGATAAGTTGAAGTCAGGCTTTGAATTTAAGATTTCAAAAAAGGACGCAAATAAAAATGGATAATATTATATTATTAAATACTTTAATATTGGGTTTTATAGCTCTTATTGCTTCGGTAGTGTTATATCTCGTTTCTAAAAAATTTATGGTTGAAACAGATGAAACGACCGTAAAGATTGTTGATGTCTTACCTCAAGCTAATTGTGGCGGGTGCGGTAAAGCAGGGTGCGCTGATTTTGCAACGGCTTGTGCTAAAGCAGATGCCGATGTATTTGCTAATTTATATTGTCCGGTAGGCGGCCAAAAAGTTATGCAAAAAATTGCTGAAATAAAAGGCTTTGAAGTTGCCGAAAAAATTCCGACTACCGCAGTATTGCTTTGTCAGGGAACTTGTCAAAATGCTCCGTCAAAAGTTGTTTACGAAGCAGTCAGTTCTTGTCGTGTTGCTAACAGAATATCATCAGGTCAAAGCGGTTGTCCGGATGGCTGTTTGCGTTTAGGTGATTGTATAAAATCTTGTAAATTCGGAGCATTAAGCCTAAATGAAGAAACCGGTTTACCGATAATAGATTCGACTAAATGTGTATCTTGCGGCGCTTGTGCTAAAGTTTGTCCGAGAGGTTTGTTTGAAATAAGACCGTTGAGTCAAAACGGAAAAATTGTTTATGTTGCATGTCGTAACAAACAAAAAGGTGCTGCTGCACGTAAAAATTGTAAAACAGCTTGTATCGGATGTATGAAATGTAACAAAATAAATGAATTAATAAAAGTTGAGAACAATATTTCATATATTCCGGCAGATATTGATGCCGATAAATTCGGTTCGGAACTGGCAGCAAATTGTCCTACCGGTGCAATCGTATACAGGGAGAATGTTCGTGACTAAAAAATATACCTTTCCTATGGGAGGAATACATCCCGATAAATATAAAATTACCGGTGATTGCCCGATAGAAGATGCCGGTTTACCTGAAATGGTCTATATTCCCGTAAAGCAACATATCGGAGCTTCGGCCAAAATTTTGGTAAATAAAGGTGACAAAGTAAAAGTCGGAACTTTAATTGCCGATGCTGATGGTATCGTTTCTTCCGATGTTCATTCTTCCGTTTCCGGTGAAATATTAAAAATCGAAGATGTTGCCGGTTCAACCGGTTATGAAGAAAAAATGATTACCATCAAAGTCGAGGGTGATGAATGGGAAGACAGTATTGATCGAAGCGACAAAATAGTTAAAGAAATAAACTTTACCCCTGAAGAAATTATAACAAAAATTCGTGAAGCCGGAATTGTCGGAATGGGTGGTGCCGGTTATCCGACCCCGATTAAAACATCAATTCCCGAAGGTAAAAAAGTTGATGTTTTAATTGTCAACGGTATTGAATGTGAACCGTTTTTAACAGCCGATGACAGATTAATGATAGAGCGTGCCGAACAAATAATTATCGGTGCACGTATAATCAACAAAGCTTTAGGTATTCAAAATGCCATTATTGCCGTTGATGAAAATAAACCGAAAGCCATAGCGACCTTAAAGGCTCTTTGCAAATTGTATATAGGTGTAAATGTCAGAGTTTGTAAAACCAAATATCCGCAAGGCGGTGAAAAGCAGCTTATAAGGGCAATTACCGGTAAAGAACTTCCTTCAGGTAAGCTTCCTTTAGATGTCGGTTGCATTGTGCAAAATGTCGGAACCGTACACGCGGTTTACGAAGCTGTTATGAAAAATAAGCCTTTATTTGAGCGCATTATTACTGTTTCCGGTGATGGTATAGATTACCCCAGCAATTATCGTGTAAGAGTAGGAACCCCGATTTCTTATCTTATAGATAAAGCCGGAGGTATGAAAGATAATGTCAGTAAGATAATTTTAGGCGGTCCGATGATGGGAAATGCTATTGTTAATCAATCGGCTCCGACAACTAAATTAACTTCAGGTGTTTTGTTGTTTAGAGAAAATAATATATTTAAAAATGATGCATCCGCGTGTATCAGATGCGGAAAGTGTGCTCTTGTTTGTCCGGCAGGATTAAGACCTTTTGCCATAAAACAAGCTGTTGTTTATAACGGTCCGACCGATGAATTAAGAAAACTTCATGCAGGTGATTGTATAGAATGTGGTTGCTGTGCATATAGTTGTCCTGCAAATATACCGCTTCTTGATTATTGTAAAATAGCTAAACAAGAAATTAGAAAAAAGTGAACTAAAAATGTTAAAAATATCTACTAATCCGCATATGCAAACTTCTCGCAATACATCATCAATAATGCTTGATGTCGTAATTGCTTTAATACCGGCTGCAATAGCTGCAATATTATTTTTCGGGCTTGATGCCTTACGAGTAATGTTAACTTCTGTTGCCGGATGTGTAATGTTTGAATATTTGGCTTGTCGTTATTGGTTGAAAATAAAAAATTCTACCACAGATTATTCGGCAATAATTACAGGTTTGTTATTAGCTTTTAACTTACCTTCGACCATGCCTTGTTGGATGATATTAATAGGCTCTTTTATTGCAATAATAGTTGCTAAAATGTGTTTTGGCGGGATAGGCTGCAATATTTTTAATCCGGCATTGGTCGGACGTGTATTTTTATTTATATCTTTTCCTGTTCAAATGACTGTTTGGCCAAATCCTCACTTCTTGTCATTATTTAGTCCTGACGGAGCAACGGGAGCAACAACATTAAGAATGTTAAAAAGCATCAGCACTTCCGGAGAAATTTCTTCAGAAATGTATTCGCTTGACGAGTTACCGAGTTATTGGGATATGTTTTTAGGAAATGTCGGAGGATGTATTGGTGAAATATCTGCTCTGGCATTATTAATCGGGCTTATTTATATGCTTTGGCGCAAAGTTATAACTTGGCATATTCCGGTTTATTATATTGCTACGGTTTTGATTATGACCTCAATTTTATATTATACAACGGGTAATGCTAAATTTTTGCCTCTTGCTCATTTATTGTCAGGTGGTTTAATGCTGGGTGCCATATTTATGGCAACTGATTATACAACATCACCGATGACGACCAAAGGTCAAATAATATTTGCAATTTGTTGTGGTTTTTTAACTGTTATAATTCGTTCATTCAGTGCATATCCTGAAGGTGTTTCTTTTGCTATTTTGATTATGAATTCATTTGTTCCATTGATTGATAAATATGCTGTTCAACGTTATTACGGAGAGAAAAAATAATGACTGTAAAAATAAAAGAATTTGTTGTTCCTGTAATAACTTTGGTTGCCATAGCATCTTTATCTGCATTTTCTCTCGGATATGTTCACGATAAAACTTATTCGGCAATTCAAAAAGCTAAAGATAATCAGGTTTTACAAGCAATCAGTGATGTTGTCGGAGAGTTTGATAATGATCCTTTTGCAGAAAAAACAATTATTTATACAAAGAATAAAAAAGATAAGTTAGTAATGTATCCTGCCAGAAAAGGTGGAAAATTAACTTCTGTCGCCATAAAATCATACTCAAACAGCGGGTTTGGCGGAAGAATAGAGATAATGACAGGTATTAATGTTTCCGGCTCAATAAAGAATTTTAAAGTTATATCATCTAATGAAACCCCCGGACTTGGTTCCAAAGTTGATGAACCGAAATTTAAAGAACAATTCAAAGATTTTTACCCGCATCGTCAAATCTTAAAAGTAAAACAAGATGGTGGTGATATTGATGCTGTTACAGCTGCAACAATCAGTTCTCGCGCTGTGTTAAAAGCAATTTCACGAGCATTAGACGCATTTAGTAATTTTAATTCGGGAGGCAATAATGAATAAAACCTCTATAGAAAATTTAACCAGAGGCATAATAAGAGAAAATCCCACATTTGTAATGTTATTGGGTATGTGTCCGACGCTTGGTGTAACAACTTCGGCAATTAACGGTTTAGGTATGGGATTGGCCACAATGTTTGTTTTAATGTTATCAAATGTTGCCATCTCATCTGTAAAGAAAATAATTCCTGATATTATCAGAATACCCAGTTTTATTGTTATAATTGCTTCATTCGTTACCATGTTAGAAATGATTATGCAGGCATATTTACCGTTATTGTATTCTGCATTGGGAATTTATATTCCTCTTATTGTGGTAAACTGTATCATATTGGGCAGAGCAGAGGCATTTGCTTCAAAAAATACTATTTTTCAATCATTTTTAGATGCTGTCGGTATGGGAATAGGTTTTACCGGTGCATTAACAATATTAGGCTCAATAAGAGAAATTTTAGGTAATGGTACTTTATTCGGATTTAACATTTTTGGTGAGGTATCTAACCCTATGTTGTTATTTATTATGCCTCCCGGAGCATTTTTAGCTTTGGCATTTATAATTATTGTTGTTAACAAACTTCGAGGAGCAAAATAGTCATGGCATATTTAATGATTTTTATTACAGCGATATTTGTAAACAACATTATTCTTTCACAATTTTTGGGAATTTGTCCGTTTTTGGGGGTTTCCAAAAAAATTTCTACTGCTGTAGGAATGGGAATCGCCGTAATGTTTGTTATGACATTGGCAACAATCGTAACATTTTTAATCTATTATACTTTTTTACAGCCTTATAATCTCAAATTTATGACGACCGTAACTTTTATTTTGGTAATTGCTTCACTTGTTCAAATGGTTGAAATTATTATCAAAAAAAGTTCTCCTGCCTTATATCAATCTCTTGGTATTTTCTTACCGCTCATTACTACAAACTGTGCTGTTTTGGGTATTGCAATTTTAACTATTCAAAAAAATTATACTTTGCTTGCAGGTATCTGCTATACTTTAGCTTCTGCTATGGGATTTACATTAGCTATAGTTATTTTTGCCGGTATCAGAGAACGTTTAGACAGGACTGAAGTTCCTCAAAGTTTAAGAGGCACTCCCATAGTTTTAATAACTGCTGCCTTATTATCAATGGCATTTATGGGATTCGCCGGTATATCATATTAAAACAAAAAAGCTTGATTACTCTGTTAAAGTAATCAAGCTTTAGTGTCGAACACATTGTTCGTTAATCAGCGCTAGGCGTCAATCTTTTCGAAATGTCTAATTTCCGAAATCGGAAGGATCGTTTCGAAAGGCTGCCCCTTGCTCAAAACAAGCCATTGCTTGTCTAATGATGAAGAAAGAATAGTCCTCTTGTCACCGTCGAATATGTAGCGTTCCTCAAGAGAGGTTCTGTCTTCGATGACGTAGTTCCACGAAAGAATTTTCTTTTCTCCATCAGGTAAAAACTCTACGATGAAGTCAACATTGCTTTTTTTTGCAACGGCAACCGCATCTTTAAGATTTGCAAACTCGGCCACATTAGAAAAAAGGCCTTTTAAACCAATACCGTATTTTTTTGTTTCCATAAAACATTTAATTTAATTAATAATATTTTTTTTAATGAAAGCAATATATCACATTTTAATTATACTGTCAACAGATAATTTTTCGCAAATTTTGTACAATATTTTCAAACATTTCAAAAGTCAGTACACCGGTATTTATATTATAGCGTGATGTATGATAAGAATTTAACATCAAAATATTATGTTTTTCCAGTTTATGTAAATTTCCATGCCCAAACTTAAAAGCTGTTTTTTTATAACCTAAAACACCTAAAACTGCATTATGAGCCACACTTCCTAAAGTTAATATAACTTTTAGGTTTGGCATATCATTAATTTCATCGATTAAAAATTGTCCGCAATTTTTAACTTCTTCTCCCGTAACTTTATTTTGAGGAGGGACACAACGTACCGAATTACTGACTCTTACATCAATAAGTTCAAATCCGTCAGTTGCTTTTTTTTCGTAATTTCCTTTAGCAAAACCATATTTTTTTAAAGCAGGGTAGAGGACATCACCGGCATAATCATTAGTAAAAGGACGCCCTGTTTGATTAGCTCCATTAAGTCCGGGAGCTAGTCCTACAATTAAAATTTTTGCATCTAAATTCCCGAAAGATGGTACCGGTGCATTATAATAACCGGGAAATTTTTGCTGATTATCTTTTCTGAATTCAACCAAGCGCAAACATTTTTTACAATTTTTATCAGGAGGGCAAAATCCCATATTTTTTAATCCTTTTAACATATTATTTTATCTTATATTAGATTATTTGCGTAAAAAAATATTTAATTGCCCTTTAAAAAGCTTTTATACGGATTATCTAATTTGTGTAAACCGTTAACTACTTAGGTTTAAGTAAGAAAAAAAGTAAAAACTTATTTATAAATGGAGTTTTAATACAATGAAAAAAACATTATTACTTGCAGGAGTAGCTTGTGTACTTTGTTCAACCAATGCTTTGGCTGCATGGAACGATACTCCTAAAAGCACTAAAGTTTATATCGGTGCTGACTATGCTTTAGATTCTTATGATTTTAAAGGTCAATTTGACGATGCTAAAAAAACTTATCATTCCGGTATCGTAAATATGGGTGCCCGTATGGATAGAGTAGGTGTCGAAGTATTTGGTCAATGGAGTGCCAAACGTACTAAAGATATGGTCGCAGGCGAAAAATTGAAAACCAAAGTAAACGCTTACGGTATGGATATATATGGTTATCAACCTTTGGGCTGTGAAGGAAAATATGATCTTTTAGCAAGTATCGGTATTGCAGATTATTATTTCAAAGGTGAATATGCTGATACTTCACATTCAGCCAACCGAATTGGTTATCGTATCGGTGCCGGTGCAATGTATAATTTTAACGACCATATTTCAGCACGTATTATGGGACGTTATGCTTATATCGGAGCATCAAGCTTAAATCATGTAGCCGAAATGACTGCAGGTTTACGTTATAATTTCTAATAAAAATCATTTAACTGTAAAAAAAGACAGTATCGTTTCCGACACTGTCTTTTTTTTATTAAGATGTTTGTTTAATAAGAACGAGCATAAATAACATCCATAGTTGCTTCTTTTCCGGTTAATAAACATTCACCTTTGGTGTTTGATTGCTCAAACGGAATACAACGAATAGTAATTTTCATAGCTTTTAAAATTTCTTCGCTGGAAGGATCACCACACCATTTACCGCGAACAAAAGCAACTTTACCTTGTTTGCCGTCTTCTATCCATTCATTTGAATTAGCAAAATATTCGGCAAATTGTTCTTTTGTCGTAATATCTGTTTTGATATTTGCATCTAAACGAGCTTTAGCTTTACTAAACATAGCTTTTTGAATGTTCTCAAGATATTTAGACGCATTATTTACAAACTCATCACGAGAAACAATTTGTTTGCCTTCCGGTGTATTAATATAAATTCTTTGTTTAACCATAAGATTATTAGAATCGACATCACGCCTACCGACTTCTAAAATAATCGGTGCACCTTTTCTGGTCCATTCCCAGAATTTATCGATAGAAGATTTATCCCGTTTATCAAGCTTAACTCTGATTTTTTCACCAAAAGGAGTGGTTTTTTGCAAATCTTTTTGTAAATTTTTGATATAATCCATAACAATTTCTGTATCAGCTTCATTTTTAATAACCGGTACAATAACAATTTGATGAGGAGCAATTCTCGGAGGAGTAACCATGCCTTCATCATCTGCATGAGTCATAATAACACCACCGATAAGACGAGTCGAAACACCCCAAGAAGTTGTATAAGCAAATTCTTGTTGGTTATTTTTGTTTACAAACGAAATATTAGCCGATTTAGCAAAATTTTGCCCCAAAAAGTGAGAAGTACCTGCTTGCAAAGCTTTACCGTCTTGCATCATTGCTTCAATACAATAAGTGTCTATAGCGCCGGGAAATTTTTCGTGTTCCGGTTTACGTCCAACCAAAACAGGCATTGCTAAAGTTTCTTCACTAAGCTCACGATAAGCTTCTAATGCCCACAAAGTTTCATCTTCAGCTTCTTTCATAGATGAGTGAGCTGTATGACCTTCTTGCCACAAAAATTCACGAGTACGCAAAAACAGACGAGGGCGCATTTCCCAACGTACAACATTTGCCCATTGATTAATCAAAACCGGTAAATCACGATAAGATTTAACCCATTTAGAAAATGAATCGGCAATAATTGTTTCAGATGTCGGGCGAACGATTAAAGGTTCTTCCAAAGGAGATGACGGTTTTAATTTTCCGTCTTCCGAAGTTAGACGAGAGTGTGTAACAACCGCCATTTCTTTTGCAAAACCTTCAACATGATCGGCTTCTTTTTGAAAGAACGACAAAGGAATAAACATTGGAAAATAGCAGTTATCATGATCGGCAGATTTTATTTTTTCATCAAACACATCTCTGATACGTTCCCAAATTCCATAGCCCCATGGTTTAATAACCATACATCCCGGAGAAGACGAATTTTCAGCCATATCGGATTCGGCCAATACACATTGATACCATTCGGGATAATTATCTTTTCTTAATTTTTTTATAGTCATTTTGTTTATTCCTTTTCATAACGTAATGAAATGCCCACACTCACCGTTGGTGTGGGCTTGCAAAGAAATAATATAACATAGTTTTTTATTAGGTAAAGAGTTTTTTACTTGTCAGAGTTTTTATGATGCTTGTTCTTGTGTTTTTTCTTATGTTTTTTGTGATGTTTGCAATCACATTTACAATTTTCTTTATTTTTATACATTTTATCGTCTTTTTTTTCCACGATTTTATCTTCAATTTTTTGCATCACATTATGAGATGTCATATTTTTTCGTTGAGCATTGGCTGCACCGGAAACAACCATAATAAAAGTCGGCAAAAGTAACAGTAACAAAGCAAATTTTTTCATATTATTTTCCTTCTAAAAAAATAGTTGTAAGTATAAAATAATATCGATTTGTTGATTTTCAAGAATGTATAAAAATCTTCTTGCTATTCAAAAAATAGTGTATTACACTTTTAAATGTGACTAAGGTCACGAGGTCAAAAAGACCTTGGATTAACCTGTTTTTTTTATGAAGGATATTTCGAGATGGCAACAGGAACAGTTAAATGGTTTAACAAGAAAAAAGGGTATGGTTTTATTACTCCTGATGAGGGCGGAAATGATGTGTTTGTTCACATTACAGCAGTTAAAGAAGCCGGTATGTTCACATTAAAAGAGAACACAAAAATCAGCTATGAACTGAAAACAGAGAGAGAAAAAACTGTTGCCGGAAGCTTAAAATTGGTTGACGCCGAATAAGTTTTAAATCTCGTTGAAACTTTAATAAAAAAACACTCGTAAATTTACGGGTGTTTTTTTAATCGGAATAGTGTAGTTTATTTAAGTTATACTTTAAGAAATTCTTCTAATTCGTTGTAATTATTCCATTTTATATCTATTTCCAGTACATTTATTTTATTTTTAAACAGAGCAGGGATTTTTACAAAATCTTTCGAAGTAGTATAAACATCAGCATTAAGTTTTTCAGCTTCTTCCATTATTTTTTTCAAATCATCTTCTTTATAAAAATAATGATCAGCAAAATCAAATGATTTAACAATTTCAAAACCGCATTTTATCAATGAGTCATAAAATTTTTGCGGACGACCGATACCTGCAAAAGCCACAATCCTTTTGTTGTTTTGTTTAATTTCTTTTGTCACTACTTCGCCATAAAACACCGGTAAATTATTAAATTTTTTAATTATTCCGGTTTTATCTTTTCCAAGCAATATTATCGCTTGAGCTCGTTTTTTACCATGTGATAAAAATTCTCTCATCGGACCTGCCGGAATAGGAAACATATTACCCAATCCTATATTACCGTCGATAACTAAAAATGACTTATCTTTATATAATGACGGATTTTGAAATCCATCGTCCATAATAATAATATCAGCACCGTTTTTTATAGCTTTTTGAGCCCCATCAAATCTTTTATGATTAACGATAACCGGAGCTTCTTTAGCCAATAACAAAGGCTCATCCCCGACTTCTATCGGAGAATGAATATTAATATCAACTTCCACATCAGATAATTTTCCGCCATATCCTCGTGAAATAAAATAAGGATTCTTACCGTTTTTCTTTAGTATATTGGCAATACTTACGGAAACAGGAGTTTTTCCGCTTCCGCCGGCTGTCAAATTTCCGATGCAAATAACCGGTACTTTAACTTTTTTCGGGGTTGTAAATCTGATACGCAACCATGTTGCCAGAGCATATAAACAGCTGGGTAAAAATAAACTCAACGCAATAAAATTTCGGGATTGCCAATATTTCGGTGTTTTCATAAAATTGCTCGCTTAAAAATATGTTTTTATTTTATCCATAATTCCGTCGAGAACTTTAGTTTCCGAAGTAGCCCAATTATATGCCAGAGAACATTTTGCATCAAGTAATTGCTCGTTATCAAACAGCTGTTCCAACAATTCCTGAAGTTCTAAAGTGTCGCTTATTTGCATAATCGCATCGGCTTTTTTGGCTCGTGACATTGCATCGGTAAAGTTATGCATATGAGGGCCTACAATAACCGCATCTCTGACACGAGAAGGTTCAATAAAGTTTTGTCCTCCATGAGGAATAAGCGAACCGCCGATAAATACAATTTTGGCAATATCATACCACAAACCGACCTCACCGATAGTATCGGCAATATATATATCTGTTGATTGAGATATTTTTTCTCCGTTAGAGCGTAAAGCGGTTGAAAGTTCTAACTTTTTAATTTCTTCGGCCACGTCTTTTCCGCGATTTGGATGACGAGGAACAATAATGGTTAACAAATCTGTATATTTTTCTTTCAATCTTTTATGAACTTTGGCCAAACGTATTTCTTCATCATCATGAGTAGATGAAGCAAGCCACAGTTTTCTGTTTCCGATTTGTTTTAAGACTTCTTTTTTATTTTTTTCATCAATAGGTAAGGGAAGTCCTGCATATTTCAAATTACCCAAACAAGTTGTTTCTTTAGCGCCCAAAACACGTAAACGATAAGCATCTTCTTCCGATTGTCCCAAACACATTGTAAAACAGCTTAACAATTCTTTGCAGACAAAATCAAATTGTTGCCAACGTTTAAATGTTTTATTAGATATTCTGCCATTTATTAAAATAAGAGGAATATTTTTGCGTTTGATTGACGTTAAAACAGCCGGCCAAAATTCCGATTCAAACCACAAAGCCACATCAGGATGCCAATATTTTATAAATCGAGTTGTAAAAATCGGGTTATCAATGGGAATAAATTGATGAAAAGCTCTTTCCGGCAATCTTTTTTGCATAACATCGGCAGAAGTAACCGTACCGGTTGTAACCATCACATGGGCATCAGGATATGTTTCTAAAATTTTATTAATTAACGGCAACATTGAAACCGATTCTCCGACAGAAGCTCCATGTAACCAAAACAATTTTCCTTCCGGTCGAGGTAATTTCGGTTTGCCGATTCTTTCATTAAAACGAGCAACATCTTCTTTGCCGATTTGTTTGCGTTTATTTATATATCCTTTAATTACTAACGGATATAAGATTGTAATTAAGATATTATATATTTTTAAGAACATTTATAACAACCTCATTCATTTTCTTTTCTTTTGTAATCATTAGAATCAGCCGGATAGCAAGGTTCTCTGTCTACAGCCTTATCACAATCAATAAGTTGTTGAATGGCAATATCTTCTACTTTTTTTCGATATTGTTCAAATTCATCATCAGTAAGTTCTTTAGGGACAAAAATAGGTTCACTGACATAAAAAACTCCTTTACCGAAAGGCAAAAGTATCATTGTTTTATCCCAAGCTTTTTCAAATACCAGAGCTTTATTAGTGCTAAAACATACGCAATAAATAGGTTTACCTGATTTTTGAGCAAAATATATCGGTGAATTTTTCATCCTCATACGAGGGCCTCTCGGACCATCGGGAGAAATAAACAAACTGGAACCGGCAATTAATTCACGCATCAACATCAGTGCTCCTTGTCGAGCATTTTCATTAGTAGAGCCGTTTATGGGCTTTATACCGAATCTTCTTAAAAAGTGAGCAATAATTTGACCGTCTTGATGAGGCGAAACCAAAGCCGTAAGTCTTAATTTTATATATTTATTCCAAAAAAACGGCAACATAGTTGTTCTTGAATGCCAACCTACGATAATCGCATTAGAATTTTTGGTATCTTTTATAAGAGTATCAATTCCTTTAACATTCCATTTTGTCGTTTTACCTGCAAAAATAGCATATATATATATAACAACAGAAAGACATTTGATTACAAATGTCGATTTCAATATTTTTCGAATATTGTCTTTTATCTTAAATTTTAAATAATCCCAATTCATACTTATCCTATGGTCTTGTATCGGTAACACTTATACCGATAGTATCATTTTCAGTGATAACAACCTCACCATGTCCGACCAAAACATCATTAACAAGAATGTCAACAACATCATTTATATCTCGATCAAGTTCAACCACGGCTCCTCGACCGAGTTTTATTAATTGATTAACTCGTAATGTAGCAGTTCCCAAAACTACTGATACGTTAACATCAATTTCATCACTGGAATAGGCGGGTTTATTATTTACCGTCATATTTTACGCACTCCGATTGTTAATACAAACATACTTATTCTACAATATATATGAAAATTTTATCATAAAAACGATAAAAGCTAAATCTTACACAGCTTTTTTTTGTGGATTAAACATTTGCCTGATTGATGAAACTTATCTTATATGGCAAAAAGTTGATATGTCAAATATTGCTAAATACAAATTTAGCTCCTATATATTCAATAAATATAATAAATTTTAGACAACAGGTGTGAAATCTATGGCTGCAAAAAAATATAAATATCCGTTACTTCCTTTAAGAGATATTGTTGTTTACCCGAAGATGATTGTTCCGCTTTTTGTCGGCAGACAAAAGTCTATAAATGCCTTGCAAAAAGTGGCAGACAACAATCAAAACATTGTTTTGGTTACCCAAAAAGACCCGACAATCGAAGATCCTGATACTAACGATATTTTTCATGTCGGTACACTCGGAACCGTTTTACAGTTATTAAAGCTTCCTGACGGAACCGTTAAAGCTCTTATTGAAGGAGTCGAAAGAGTAAAACTTGATAAAATCATATTAAACAAAGATATGATTGAGGCCGAAGTCACCATAAATCCGGATAAACAAGATGATAATCCCGAGTTAGAAGCAACTATCAGAGCAGTTTTATCACAGTTTGAAGAATATGTAAAACTTTCCAAAAAACTTCCGCCGGAAGTTTTAATGTCGGTTAATCAAATTACCGATAATACCAAATTGGCCGATACCATTGCTTCGCACTTATCCTTAAAAATAGCCGATAAACAAGCCTTATTGGAAGGAAAATCGCTATCTGAACGATTTGAATTGTTGCTTGGTTTTATGGATGCGGAAATAACTATGTTAGAAGTTGAAAACCGTATCAGGAATCGTGTCAGAAAACAAATGGAAAAAAGTCAAAAAGAATATTATTTGAATGAGCAAATGAAAGCAATTCAAAAAGAACTTGGCGACGAGGAAGAAGACGAAATTTCCGTTTATATGAAGAAAATTGAAAACACCAAACTTTCTAAAGAAGCCAAAGACAGAGCGATGGCAGAAGTTAAAAAACTCAAAAATATGGGGCCAAACTCTGCCGAAGCAACGGTTATTCGCAATTATTTAGACTGGATATTGGACATTCCTTGGAAAAAGCGTTCCAAAATTAATCGTGATTTACAATATGCTCGTGATGTTTTAGATGCCGATCACTATGGTTTGGACAAAGTAAAAGAGCGTATTATCGAATTTTTGGCAGTTTTGGCTCGTTCAGACAAAGTCAGAGGTCCGATTCTATGCCTTGTAGGCCCTCCGGGCGTCGGTAAAACATCTTTAGGCAAATCCATAGCCAAAGCCACAGGTCGCGCTTTTGTTCGTACATCTTTGGGTGGTATGCGTGATGAAGCCGAAATCAGAGGACATCGTCGCACTTATATAGGTTCAATGCCCGGTAAAGTCATCAAAGGTATGAAAAAAGCCGGTACCACCAATCCTTTGTTTTTGTTTGATGAAATCGACAAACTGGGTAACGATTATCGTGGCGATCCTTCTTCAGCTTTGTTGGAAGTTTTAGATCCGGAACAAAATGCAACTTTTAACGATCATTATTTAGAAGTTGACTATGATTTATCTGATGTAATGTTTGTTACAACGGCAAACTCGCTTGATATGCCCAGACCATTACTTGACAGAATGGAAATCATCAGACTTTCCGGTTATACCGAAGATGAAAAAATCGAAATTTCCAAGCGCCACTTAATTCCTAAAATATTTAAGGAAAACGCGGTTAAGAAGAACGAATTGGAAATAACCGAAGATGCAATCCGCAATATTATTCGTTATTATACTCGTGAAGCGGGTGTGCGCAATTTGGAAAGAGAACTTTCAACTATTGCCCGCAAAGCCGTAAAAGAGATTTTATTGGATAAAAAATGCGGCGAACAGACAATTATTATTAATGCCGATAATTTGGATAAATATCTCGGAGTTATAAAATATCGTTTCGGTGAAGCGGAACAACAAGATCAAATCGGTGTAACCACAGGTTTGGCTTGGACCGAAGTCGGTGGCGATATCTTATTTATCGAAGCGGTTGATATGCCCGGTAAAGGTGTTATTAAACAAACCGGTAAATTAGGCGAGGTTATGAAAGAATCAATCGAAACAGCATATTCTGTTGTTCGCTCTCATTCTAAAGAGTTGGGAATTGATCCTGAAATATTTGAAAAGACCGATATCCATGTCCATGTACCTGAAGGTGCAACTCCTAAAGACGGCCCTTCGGCAGGTATTGCCATGTATACGACACTTGTCTCTATTTTAACAAAAACTCCGGTTAAAAAAGATGTTGCCATGACCGGTGAAATAACTTTACAGGGAAGGGTACTCCCCATCGGTGGATTGAAGGAAAAACTTCTTTCAGCTTTGCGAGGTGGAATTAAAACAGTTATCATACCTCAAGATAATGAAAAAGATTTGGCCGAAATTCCCGATAATGTAAAAGAGGGATTAAAAATCATACCTGTTTCAAATGTTAAAGAAGTTTTGCAAATAGCTTTAAAAAATAAATAATAAAAAAGAGCCCGTTTCTTACCTGAAAGAAAATGGGCTCTATGTTTATTCCGATTCTATCATTTCCAACAGAACCTTCAAGAACATACTGCAGCTTTTTTTAAATTTCTCTTAATATCTAAAATATTTTATTATCCGA
>JAZQZB010000007.1:0-28290 GCA_045633825.1 Alphaproteobacteria bacterium
TTCAGAAGATAGCCATCAACAAACGGCCCTTTCCATACGGAACGTGTCATTAGCGTTTCTCCTTATTTCTTTTTATTTTCATGACGAGTTCTCATGATGAACTTGTCAGTTTTTTTGTTAGTACGAGTTTTAGCACCCTTAGTAGGTTTACCCCAAGGAGTAACAGGATGACGACCGCCTGATGTACGACCTTCACCACCACCGTGCGGGTGATCAACTGGGTTCATAGCAACACCACGAGAAACCGGACGGTTACCTAACCAACGGTTACGACCGGCCTTACCGAGTGATTTATTTTGGTTATCAGGGTTAGATACTGCACCAACAGTAGCTAAACATTCTTCACGAACAACCCTTAACTCACCAGAACTCAATTTTAATTGAGCATAACCGGCATCTTTACCGACTAATTGAGCATAACAACCAGCAGAACGAACTAATTGTCCGCCTTTTCCGGCCTTCAACTCAACGTTGTGGATAATAGTACCAACCGGCATGTTTTTCAAAGGCATAGCATTACCCGGTTTGATATCAGCTTTTTCAGAAGAAATAACTTTATCACCGGCTTTTAATCTTTGAGGAGCCAAAATATAAGCCTTTTCGCCGTCTTCATAGCTAATCAAAGCGATGAAAGCCGAACGGTTAGGATCATATTCAATTCTCTCAACAGTTGCCTCTAAATCAAATTTTCTACGTTTGAAGTCAATCACGCGCAATTTGCGTTTATGACCGCCACCAATTCTACGACTGGTTACATGACCGTAATTATCACGACCACCGGTTTTTGTCAAACCAACAGTCAATGTTTTTTCCGGCTTACCTTTGTACAACTCGCTTCTGTCAACGATAACGAGCTGACGCAATCCAGGAGATGTGGGCTTATAATTTTTCAATGCCATTTCTTATATTCCTGTTGTAACATCAATGTTTTGACCTTCGGCAAGAGTAACCACAGCCTTTTTATAATCAGAACGTTGTCCGATATGACCGCGGAAAACTTTTTGTTTGCCGTTTGTACGAATTGTATTCACTTTGTTTACTTTAACATTAAAGATTGCTTCAACAGCAGCCTTAACTTCGTCTTTAGAAGCAGACAAAGGAACGATAAATGTAACTTTTCCGTTTTCTGAAGAAATCATAGATTTTTCAGTAATAACCGGACGTACTAATGTATCATACATTTTAGCAGTTACATTGTTTGTTTTTTTAGACTTACTCATTTCAATCTTTCTCCCAAGCAAACAACTGCATCTTTAGTCAAGACTAATTTTTCTCTTCTTAAGATGTCATAAACGTTAGCACCAACAGTCGGCAAAACATCAACACCAACAAGGTTACGAGAAGCCAAAGCAAAGTTTGTATCAACTTCTTTGCCATCAATAAACAAGCTGTTGTTCAAACCGCAAGCACTCAATTTTTCATTCAACAATTTAGTTTTCGGTTCAGCCAATTTAGCTTCATCGATAATAACTAAATTACCTTCTTTAGCTTTTGCAGACAAAGCTGTCTTCAAGCCGAGCTTACGGAATTTTTTGGTCAAATCATGTGAATGATCACGAACAACCGGACCAAATACAACACCACCCTTGCGGAATTGTGTTCCTTTGCGAGAACCCTGACGAGCTCTACCACCGCCTTTTTGTTTGAAAGGTTTTGCAGGAGTCAAAGCAACTTCTGAACGACCTTTAGTTTTATGTGTACCGGCTTGAAGTCTGGCTAATTGCCATACAACAACACGGTGTAAGATGTCGGCGCAAACTTCCAAACCGAAAATAGATTTGTCAAGTTCGATTGAGCCAACAACTTTATTATCTAAATTTAAGATGTCCTGTTTCATTATCTTCATCCTTATAATCTTTATGCATTTTCAGCCGGAGCTTCAACTTCGACTTTAGCTGCAACAGGTTCATCAACTTTAATCAAACCGGCAGGAGTTGGTAAAGAAACTGAAGAAACCTTTTTAACGGCATCAGTAACATATACCCAAGAATTTTCACTTCCCGGAACGCCACCTTTAACCATAATCAAGCCCTTATCAGCATTAACAGCCACAACCTTCAAGTTTTGAACGGTTACACGTTCATCACCCATATGTCCGGCCATTTTCTTACCCTTAAATACTTTACCGGGATCTTGTCTTTGTCCTGTAGAACCATGAGAACGGTGAGAAATTGACACACCGTGTGTAGCTTCCAAACCGGCAAAGTTGTGGCGTTTCATAACACCGGCAAAACCTTTACCGTTAGATGTTCCGCATACGTCAACGTAGCAACCCGGAACAAAATGTTCTACAGATAGTTTATCACCGACCGAAAGAAGGCAATCTTCAGAAACTCTGAATTCTGCCAATTTTTTCTTCGGCTCAACATTAGCCTTTGCAAAATATCCCTTCAAAGGTTTAGACAAGTTTTTGGCTTTTACCGAACCGCAACCCAACTGAACAGATGTATAACCATCTTTTTCTTGAGTTCTAACGGCAACGACTTCCAAACCGTCAACTTGCAAAACTGTAACAGGAACGTGAGTTCCGTCAACATCAAAAATGCGGGACATTCCAAGTTTTTTTGCAATCAGACCTGTACGCATTATTATTTTTTCCTTTTCTTAATAGGTTGACTTAAAATTTTTATCTCAAGCCAACATTAACATTATAACTTAATTTCAACATTAACACCGGCAGCCAAGTCTAACTTCATCAAAGCATCAACTGTTTGCGGTGTCGGATCTACGATATCAAGAAGTCTTTTATGAGTTCTGATTTCGAACTGCTCACGAGATTTTTTATCTACGTGCGGAGATCTGTTAACAGTAAACTTCTCGATTCTTGTCGGAAGAGGAATAGGACCTCTTACGTTAGCGCCTGTTCTTTTGGCTGTGTGAACGATTTCTTTTGTAGAAAGGTCCAACAAGCGATGATCAAAAGCTTTCAAGCGAATTCTGATATTTTGTGTATCCATCTTAAAATACTTTTCCTTATAACTAGACGGCATAAATCCACATAATTTAGAATTTTGCCATCTAAAAGTTTAACCTTATACAGAGCCTTACAGTTTCTTATTTTTCGTCAATTTAAACAAACGCCCTAACTTCATAAAAAGCTAGGAAAACTTAAGGTTGCGCTATGTTTTATATCGCAAAGATTTAAGAGTAATTTTCTCTCAATTCCTTTGACACGAGGGCTTTGTAACATATCTCAAACATAAATGCAAGCAAAAAAATGAAAAAAATTAAAAAAAATTTATATTTTCAATTTTAGCAAACCGAATGTCAGACTCTGTTTGAGTCAAATTAATTTTTTTGTCTATTCCGAGTCTAATTCATTTCAAATCTAACATATCCTAATTATATTTATTAAGTTATGTTATCCCCACCCAAAATAAATTTTATTTCTCAAATAAAAAAAACATTATACCATAAATAACGATTTTACACAAAAATCTATCTTAACGAACAATTAAAAACTTTAACGCAACAGGCTCCAAATGACATCTGCATCATTTAACTCAAAAAATAAAACATTTAATTGTTTATCTGTAATAATTTCTGCATACAATGAGCAAGATAACATCATTCCGTTATACAAAAAATTAAAAAAAAATTTGGATAATCTGCAAAAAAACAGCTTTTTTTCCAACTATGAAATATTTTTTATTAACGATGGCTCTACAGACCGAACAGAAGATCAAATAAAATCACTCTCCTCAAAAGATCAGACTGTAAAAAAAATTTCTCTCCGTAAAAATTTTGGTAAATCAACCGCGTTACAAACAGGTTTTTATCACGCTAAAGGAGATATCATAATTACACTTGATGCTGATATGCAAGATGATCCTGATGAAATTTACCGCTTTATCGAAAAAATTCAAGAAGGATACGATATTGTTACCGGCTGGAAAGTTAATAGAATTGATCCGTTAGAAAAAAAAATAATGTCTAAAATTTTCAATTTTATCACAAGAAAGCTTTCCGGAATTCATTTACATGATTGTAATTGCGGATTTAAAGCCTATCGAAAAGATGTTATTGATAGTCTATACATTTATGGCGAATTCCATCGCTACATTCCTATTTTAGCCTCACGAACCGGTTTCAATATTTGTGAAATACCCGTTACGCACCATAAAAGATTATCCGGAAAATCAAAATTTGGTACCGAACGATATTTACGAGGAATGTTTGATGCTATATCTGTAATATTTTTATTAAAATTTTATGATAAACCCATGTATTTCTTCGGCAAAATAGGATTATTTTTATTCACAACAGGTTTCATCATATGCTCTTATTTAACAGCCTTGTGGTTTTCCGGACAATCCATCGGATCGCGACCATTATTAATTTTAGGAGTTTTATTTCTTCTTATAGGCTTCCAATCTTTTTCCATCGGCCTTATTGCCAATCTGATTATTGATAACATACCGCAATCTAACAAAAATAAATTTATCAACCAAATTGTTACAAAGAAAAATAATGATGAATAAAGTATATAACAGTAGCAACTTAAAGAAACACACAACAACAAATCCTTTAAAAAAATATATGATAAAATATTTTAACAATAAGCTTATCAACATCATAAACTCTATTAACACCCCAAAATCAACAATCCTTGATGCCGGATGCGGCGAAGGTTTTATTTCTAACCTTTTAGTAACTCATATTAAAGATGCAAAAATTTATGCGATTGATTCAAATCAAGACGCAATTAATTATGCATGCAAACACCAATCACCCGAGATTTATTTTTCAGTCGGAAACATCTATAACATTGACGCTCAAAATGATTCTTTTAATATTGTGTATTCAACCGAAGTTTTAGAACATATACATCACCCGGAAGATGCCCTGAAAGAACTTTTAAGAGTTGCTCAAAATTATGTACTAATATCTGTTCCTCAAGAACCATATTTTTGTTTAGGCAATCTACTTTCCGGAAAAAATATTTTAAGATTGGGCAATCCTATAGATCACATTCATTGCTATACTTTTAACGGAATAAAAAAATTTATAAAAAAAATATTTCCCGATAAAAAAATTACTCTTTTTAATTGTATTGTATGGACCATAATTCTAATAGAAAAATGATGCTAAAACAAAAGTTACACATACTTAATAAAGAATTTTATCGTTATCTTATAGCCGGCACCAGTACAACGATATTGAATATTGCAATTTATACTGCTTTAGTATTTTTTGATATGCGTTATTATTTAGCAAATTTAATCACCCTTATCATAACAAAAATATATGCTTATTACATCAATAAACAATTCGTTTATCATAGCTATTGCCCAACAAAAAAAGCAATGTTTTTTGAAGCATTAAGATTTTATGTATGTCGTATAGGAACAGGTATATTTGATTATTTTTTCGTTATTATATCTGTTGAATTTTTTGATTTTTCAAAATTATACTCAAAATATTTTGCTATAACGATCGTTATTCTTCTAAATTATTATTTAGGGAAAAAAGTCATTTTTAAAAAGGCAACGACAAATGAAATACATACAGAAAATTGATTATAAACTTCTCGTCATTATCATAATAAATCTACTTTTGATAACTTTTTATTTCCATCAAAAAAACGATTTTCATGGTGATGAAATATATTCATTTGCTCACTCCAACAGCAGACAAGGTCCCTATATGGTTCCTAATATGAATTCTTTCATAATTGATACTGAACATCAACTATATAACAAAACCCATCCTGCATCTTTCTTCAGCAATTATGTCACTGTATCGCCCGAACATCGTTTCAATTACAAACAAGTTATAGACAATTTAAGCGCTGGAGTTCACCCTCCGTTTTATTACCTTATATTACACACAATATCATCCTTTTTTCCTGAAACATTCAATAAATGGATGGCTTTTCCAATTAACATCATCGCTTTTACTTTTTCAATTTTTTTCTTATACAAAATCGCTTCACATATTTTTGAAGATAAAAAACTTTGTTATTTGAGTGTTATACTCTTCGGCTTTTCGCTAATAACTCTAAGCATGGCGGTTTTCATCAGATCATATACGTTACAAACCATGCTTATAAATTGGCTGATTTATGAACATTTACGACTTTTAAAAAGCAATCATCTTTCAGTTAAACAAGCACTCACAATCTTTATTTTGTCTTTTTTATGCTATTCGACCCATTATTACCTCATAATTGCAGTATTTTTTATTGCTTCGTTCACCTGCCTCATATTTTTAATAAATAAAAAAATTAAAATAATATTTGCATATGCTGCGACTGTATTGGCAAGTATTGCATTATTTTCACCGGTTATGTTAAATGCTTTATATAATTCCTCTCGTGGACACGAATTAACAAATATGGTATACAGCCATTTTCTGCTATATTTTGACAAAACAATAACCACGCTCGCTGATTTAATTATGACCAAAATTTTACCTTTTGATAATTTTTCCGGTTCATTAATTCTAGTTTGTCTTATCCTTGCGGCTTCTTTCGTAAAAATGTCCCCCTATCGTCCAAAAATCAACCGAAACTTCATTTATATAATTTTTTATACCTTGCCCTATACAATAACCATCACAATCATCCATCCTCTACTGTATATTTCTGAAGAAAGATATTTTGCCCCATTAACACCGACGCTATGCATTATTATAATTTACAGCGTTTGGATATTCTTACGCGCAACAAACATTTCTGACAAAATAATTAACTATGTTTTAGCCACACTCGTTTTATGCAACGTGTTTATGACCGATTTCTATAATCGTAGCAATTTTTCATTTAGAACCACTCAAGAAGATGCTAAAATATTAACTAAAATAAAAGGCAAAAAAATCCTCTTTTTCAATGCTACCCATTTTAGTATTATAAATTTAGTCAATGACTTTAAGGACACTGAATATGTAAAAATCATAGCCCCAACAAACCACAAAGATTTTACAGATTCAATCATCGCTGCAAAAGAAGATTATATCATCATCACAAATTCAATGGCATCAAAAAATAGCACTATCCCCTCCCCATCTAAAATATTTGATAGCACTCTAACTCGCAACTTAAAATATATAAAAATATTCAAAAAAGGGCTCTACTTCTATGAATTATATAAAATTATCACACCGATCAATACTTCAGATAATTAGCGCGTCCTATTTCTTTTTTTACTTTAGCAACACTTTCCAAAACAATTCCCATAAGCAAACTTATAAACGAGCAAATCATCAAACTGCTGGCTAAAATGGCTGTCGGAAATCTCGGGACCAAACCTGTATTCAAATATTCGATCACAACAGGTATTCCCAAACCCAAACCGATTAAAAACAAAAATAAAGATATCATACCGAAAAACATCATCGGGCATTCTTCTTTTATAAGAAAAACAATAGTTTTCAATATTCTTATTCCATCTTTATATGTTGACAATTTTGAAAAAGACCCTTCCGGACGCGAAAAATAATTTGTATCAATTTCTTTTATCGGCAATCTTCGAGACAGTGCGAATATGGTTAATTCCGTTTCAATTTCAAAACCTTTACTCTCTGCCGGAAATGTTTTAACAAATCTTTTAGAAAATACTCTCAAACCGGATAACATATCCCTTAACTTATACTCTAAAACAAGTTCCACAATTTTAGTTAATACTTTATTTCCGCCTCGATGTCCGCTTCTGTAACAAGCATCTTCCGTTTCTTTTCTAACCCCTACGACCATATCCGACTTTTCATCTTGTAAAATTTTTATCAAGTTAGGAATTGCTTTTATATCATACGTTCCGTCCCCGTCTGTCATAACATAAACATCTGCATCAATATCCGCAAACATTCTTCTGACGGCATTACCTTTTCCCTGTCTGCCTTCGAACATAACTTTAGCACCGGCTTTTTTTGCTGTTTCTGCTGTTTTATCTGTCGAATTATTATCACAAACAAAAATTTCTGCTTCAGGAAGATATTTCTTACAGTCTTTAACAACTTTTGCTATTGTCAACTCTTCATTATAACACGGTATCAATACCGCAACTTTGCTCATTTTATATACCCTCCTGTATTCAACATTATTTTATTAGGTTTTTTAATAAAATTATTTTTTATTTGAATATCTCTATCTTCACAACTTAAATCATCAACATTCTTATCAACCAAAATTTCATCCTTTTTATTTTCAGGCACACAAATACACAAACCTTTATCAAGATTATTTTCTAAACGGCGACAATATTTTCCATCCAATTCTTTATTTACCGAAATCATATAATCTTGATACCATGGAAGCATACTGTTCATCTTTCTGTATATAACAATAATATCACCTTTATGATTTTTTACAATTTCATCTCTGATTTCACGAAAACGCCCTCTTTCAACAAAATCAGATCCCTTCATATAAACTGCATTTAAATGTTTGTACCCCAAAGCCCTAAATTCATTTTCTTCTGCCAACTTCACAATAACACCTGCTGACGGATAATTATATATTTTTAACAAACTATTTTTCGGAAACTTTATTTTTTCAACATCAACAAACTTTTTTTCTTCCCTCAAATTATCCCATTCATAACTGTCTATGGGAATCAAAATCAATATAACTGATGCAATCATGACAAAAGAATAATACAAAGCAAATTTAATATTATTTTCTGTTTCATACGAAAACAATATCTTAACAAAAAATATTACCGACAACATTTCCATAACGATAATATAGCGATAAATTCCAAATAAATTCATCCAAATAATATATGATAAAAATAAAAATACAGCATAAAAACACCACAATCTGTTTTTGACAAAATCTTTCCACCTTGATGGTTTTATACTCATATAAACCACAAAACATATAGCCAATGTATAAAAAAACATTCCCCTAAAATCAAAGAAATATGTCTCGACACCTTGCCCGTTCCATGCATATGGAAAAATAAATTTGCGAAATCCTTGAGGAATAAATCGAGTATCAGAATAATTAAAATCATCAAAATAAGGTGATTTAAAAATCCCATTCAAAAACGGAAAGAACGGATTTTGATACAAATCCCACATTTTATACATCCACCAACCGTTAATTGCCAAATACCCGAATAATCCTCCTAACGCAAACAACAAAACAAACTTAAACGGCTCATTCAAATATTTATAACAAAAAATCAAAGAAATTCCGCCGGCAACACAAATATATACGATCGTTGGCTTCAATCCCAATGCACACCCCAGAATAAGTCCTGCAATAAAAAACTTATACCTTTTTTGCAAAGATTGATCTTTTAACATCTTAAATATCATATACAAAGAAATAAAAGATATAAAAGCCACCTGTATTTCATTAGTCGAAGAACCGATTTGAAAATAAGTTATCTGACCGGTTGATGCGATAAGCATCACTATCACTATTTTAAAAAATTTGCTGATTTTTTTCTCATCAAAAAACAACAAAACTATTTTATAAAAAACAAACAACAACCCGCCAAACCACAAACCTTGAAAAGCAAAAATCAAATTCAAATTGTCATTAAAATTTTTAATCATCAAATATAAAGGAATATCAATCAGCGGATTAAAAAATGTATTTACCGAAGCCGGCACAATATCAAAATTAAGACGATTATTAAAAAAAGCAAACGGATTATAATAATGATAATTAGTAAAATCCCACCTGTATTCAAATTTATTAACGACACTCATAATCACTGCAATCGTACAAAAAAACAATAACAATAAAAAATTATGAAACAGCTTATTTTTTAACAACCTTAAAAACACCGACAGACCCTATCAAATATTAAATTTAATCAATAATATAAATAGAATATTTTAATGTTATTTATAAGTAAATAACATATTATATTATACACAAAAACTTACAATTTGCAGAATCTTATTTTATTATGCAAAGCTGAAACATATCGAACAAACGAGTTTTTTTCAAAAAGGTTGGAGAATGGTTCAGATAAAGTCAAAATAAAAAAACCGGCAAGCGAGTGTAGATAATACTACATGACTTAAGCCGGTTATTTGCATATTTTAGCGTCTAAATGAGCCGTTATACAACCTTTTTACTATAACTCGGGGATAGACGCCTTCGTCTTCTTCTCTTCCGCAACCGGAGCATCACTTCCTTTGGCAATTTGTTTTCCGGCCAAAATATCTTTAATTTCTTCACCGGTTAAGGTTTCATATTCAATCAATGCTTCGGATAGTTTTTCCCAATCTTCTTTATGCTCGGACAAAAGTTTTTTAGCACCTTCGTATCCGCCTATAACCAAAGATTTAATTTCAGCATCAACAAGTTTAGCTGTTTCCTCACTCATATTTTTACTTTGAGTAACCGACTTTCCTAAAAATACCTCACCGGTATTTTCAGCATACAAAACCGGACCTAATTTTTCACTCATACCCCATTCGGTAACCATTGAGCGAGCCAAATTTGTAGCAGCAGCAATATCCGAAGATGCGCCCGAGGTAATTTTTTTCGGACCGAACTTCAATTCTTCGGCCACACGTCCGCCCATAGTAATAATAAGACGAGAAAGCATTTTTGTTTTAGAATAAGAATATTGATCTTTTTCAGGCAACTGCTGAACCATACCCAAAGCACGACCTCTCGGAATGATTGTCGCTTTATGAATAGGATCGGTTTCTTCGACAAACAATGAGCAAATTGCATGTCCGGCCTCATGATAAGCCGTCAGCTTTTTCTCATTTTCATCCATTGCCATAGATTTACGTTCCGTTCCCATCAAAACCTTATCCTTGGCTTCATCAAAATCTTTTGAAGTAACTTTGGTTTTATTTTTTCTGGCAGCCAACAACGCAGCCTCATTAACCAAATTGGCCAAATCGGCACCGGAAAATCCCGGTGTTCCTCGAGCAATAACCGACAAATTTACATCTTTTGCCAAAGGTACTTTTTTAACATGAACATTCAATATTTCTTCACGACCTTTTTTATCGGGATTTGTAACCGTAACCTGTCTGTCAAATCTCCCCGGTCGCAACAAAGCCGGATCCAAAACATCAGGTCTGTTGGTTGCCGCGATCAAAATAACATTTTCTTTTTCTTCAAAACCGTCCATTTCGACAAGTAACTGGTTTAGTGTTTGTTCACGCTCATCATTACCGCCGCCAAGACCTGCGCCACGATGACGACCGACAGCATCAATCTCATCAATAAACAACAAACAAGGCGCATGCTTTTTAGCTTGAGCAAACATATCTCTGACTCGGCTTGCACCCACACCGACAAACATCTCCACAAAATCGGAACCCGAAATTGAGAAAAACGGCACATCAGCTTCACCTGCCACAGCTTTAGCCAACAAAGTTTTACCGGTTCCAGGAGGTCCCACCATAAGAACACCTTTCGGGATTTTACCGCCCAATCTTTGAAACTTTGCCGGATCTTTCAAAAAGTCGATAATTTCTTCCAACTCTTGTTTCACCTCATCAGCTCCGGCCACATCTGCGAATGTAACTTTTTTAGTATTTTCAATAAGTCTGGCACGTGATTTTCCGAAGCTCATGGCTTTATTATTACCTGAATTTGCCTGACGCATAAAAAACACCCAAACACCGATTAAAAGCAACATCGGAAACCATGAAATAAACATTCCCCAAAGATTATCACCGGTATTATCTTCGGGCATAGCATTTACTTTTACATCGTTTCTGCGAAGATTTTCCACCATTGTAGGATCATACGGAGCATAAGTATAAAAATGGGTTCCGTTTGTAGCCACACCATTAATACTGGCCCCGCTTATGGTAACTTCCGAAATTTGCTTTTTCTCCACTCTGTCCATAAATTCGGAAAATGCCAATTTTTCAGCACTTGCTTTAGACATATCGACACCAAACATTGCCGACCCCAAAGACAACACAACAAACACGGCAAGCCAAATCAATAAATTTTTCCCCATACCCATTTTATAATCCCTAAATAAAATTTTCACTAACACATTATATATAGTTTTTTTATTTTCAAAACTCAAGTAATACTTCAAATGTACACAAAAAAAGCTGCTCTGTAAATCGAGCAGCTTTTTTCAAACAATTAATGAATAATTATTTAGCGGCATCAATAGCCTTTTGAACAGTTTCAGCATCAATAGTTTGCAAAACTTTATTATTCAAGACCAATGTCGGAACACCTGTAACTTGAATTTTTCCGGCCAATTCAGAAACTGATCTCAAAGTATTTTGAACTTTTTCAGATTTCATATCAGCTTTCAATTTTTCCATATCAACACCTGTTTTAGCAACAGCTTCATTGATTTTAGCCTCATCCAAACGGCCTTCAACATCAAAAATTGCATTATAAACTTCAGCAAATTTTCCTTGTTCAATAGCAGCTAAAGAAGCTTCGGCAGCATATTTAGACGCAGGAGACAAAAATGCCATAGGTTTAGCGACAACTTTCACATCCGGATTATCTGCAATAATTTTTTTCAAAGCAGGATACAATTTTTCACAGAAACCGCAAGAATAATCAAAAAATTCAACTAAAACCATTTTACCGTTCGGATTACCGATAATACCGTCATCGGCACGATTATACAATTCATCGGCATTTGCTTTAATATTTTCTTCAGCTTTTTTCATAGCCTCTGTTCTTTGTTGTTCTTCATATGCTTGCATGGCATTAATTATTATTTGCGGTTTTGCCATCAATGCAGATTCCACATCAGACTTTTTACCGACGGCACAACATACAATATTCATAACCAAGGCCGCAACAGCTAAAACCAAAGCAACCAAAGACACATAAACAGCGTTAATTTTTTTCATTTTGTTTTCCTTACAATATTATAATATTTTACTCAAAAACCAAAATTATCATATACAATCAAATTATTATTTACAAGATAAAAATAAATATTATTGATAATATTTAAAATATAGGTATAAATAAGAAATAAAAACAAAAAAACAACATCCAGAGGATAAAATGTTCCACATAAATATTTCATTATTTTCAAAAACAAAAGCTTTAGAAACCACCATCGATCAATTTCACGACAAACTTATTGATGTGTCGCTTACTTTTAAAAAAGTTATAAATACATATCTGAAAAGTATGCACAATGCTGATTTTGAAAAATATTCCAAACAAGTCAAAAAAATTGAACACGATGCAGACAGTCTTCGTCGAGACATAGAAAAACGTCTATATTCTTATAATCTCTTACCTGACTTACGTGCCGACGTTTTAAACTTAGTCGAAAATCTAGACAAGGTTATAAACAAATTTGAAGAAGTAACCTATATGTTTTACGCCCAAAACCCTAAAATACCCGATGAATATAAATCCTCATTCAAAGAATTAGGCAAATTAAGCTCCGAATGTGCCGAAAGCATGTGCAAAGCATCTCGTGCCTATTTCAGAGATTTAACCACAATGCGTGACTATGCTCAAAAAGTATATTTTTTAGAGCATGAATCCGATACCTGCTCCAGAAAATTAACCGAAGAAATTTTTGCATCACCACGCTCTTTAGCTGAAAAAATACAGCTTCATCAATTTGTTGAAGGAATTGCCGAAATAGCTGACAAAGCTGAAGACTTCATCGATTTATTGTTAATATTTGCGATCAAAAGAGATATCTGATGGATTTACTTTTTTTATTTTTTATAAGTTCCGGCTTATTTTTAGGTTGGTCATTAGGCGCCAGTGATGCTTCAAACATTTTCGGGACAGCCATTGCCACCAGAATGATACGCTTTAAAACAGCTGCGATCATTGCCTCATTTTTTATTATCATCGGGGCAGTTCATGCCGGTGCCGGCGGCGCCGAAACATTGGGACAACTGGGAAGTATCAACACACTGGCCGGTGCTTTTATGGCATCTCTTGCTGCAGCCATTGCAATTTGTTGGTCAGTAAAAATATCAATGCCGGTATCAACATCTCAAGCTATTGTCGGAGCTATTATCGGTTGGAACTTTTATGCCGGCAAACCGACTGACTACAGCGTATTATCCAAAATTGTCAGCACATGGATTTTTTGTCCTGTTTTAGCTGCCATAACAGCTATAATCTTATACAAAATAATTCAACATTATTGCAAAAAATCAAACATTCACCTGATAAGACGAGATCAATATACCCGCATCGGCTTAATTATTGCCGGAGCATTCGGAGCATATGCTCTGGGAGCCAACAACATTGCCAATGTTATGGGTGTTTTCGTCCCTGCAAGCCCGCTAAAAGAACTCTCGATTCCTATAATCGACACAACCCTAAACAAATCACAAGTACTATTCTTTTTAGGAGCTATTGCCATATCTTTCGGAATATTCACCTATTCTCAAAAAGTAATAAAAACCATTGGCAACGGCATCATGAAAATGTCTCCCCTAATGGCATTTGTTGTTGTCATTTCTCAAGCTCTTGTGTTATTTTTATTTTCATCACAAGAACTGTTTCACTTTTTACAATCACATAATCTTCCTACAATTCCTTTAGTACCGGTATCAAGTACTCAAGCCGTAGTAGGAGCTGTTATCGGTATAGGAATAGCCAAAGGAGGCAACGAAATAAACTGGGGAATTTTAGGAAAAATTGTCATCAGTTGGGTCATTGCCCCGATATTTTCGGCCCTAATTTGTTATATTTCATTATTTTTCTTACAAAATGTCTTTAATATGGTGGTCTACAAATAATGAAAATAAATATCATCGCTATCGGCAAATGCAAAAAAAATTCTCCGGAACATGAAATAATCGAAGAATATATAAAACGCTCATCATGGCAAATAAACATCAAAGAAAAAGACAATTCAAACCAAAAAGATGAAGCTGCATTTTTAACAACATCAATTTCCGACAATGCAAAAATTATCGTCCTTGATGAACGTGGTCAAAACCTAAAATCGACAGAACTTGCCAAAATAATCGAAAATTGGCAAATAAACGGCACATCGGAAATATGCTTTTTAATCGGTGGTGCCGACGGACACCTTCAATCAACCAGAGATAAAGCAGATTTAATTTTATCATTTGGAAAACTTACATTACCTCACATGTTAATGCGTGCTGTTTTAGCCGAACAAATTTATCGCATTCAAACCATCATCGCCAAACACCCATACCATAGAGAATAACATATTCTATACATATAACAAAAAAACAAATACGACGAATGCAGTATGTCCAAAATACGTACACAAAAAGCACTTCGCCTTACTAAAGTAGTCCGTTATATAACTTAAAAAAACTTGGAAAATAGTTCAGATAAAGTCAAAATAAAAAACTCGGAGAACGAGGTTAATAATAAGATTTTAGAGAAGAAAAAGCGGAGTGTACAAAATAGTACATGAGCATTTTTCTTACTCGCGAAATCTGCATTAGTAACCCGTTATACGAGTTTTTATCGTGGTTTAACTGCTGACCACATCTTCTCTAATGAATAAAAATCTCTCACTTCAGGACGGAAAATATGAATTATAACATCATAAGCATCAACCAACACCCAATCAGCTTTTTCCAAACCTTCCGAAATTGATGGGCAACCATTTTCTTTCAATTTTATTTGTAAATTTTCAGCCAATGAAGCAACATGACGATTAGAATTTCCGCTGGCAACCACCATATACGAAGCAATCGACGATTTTCCTTCCAAATCAATTACGATAACATCTTCTGCCTTACCGTCATCTAATGATGTTTTTACAATTTCCAATATCTTTTCTACAGAATTTACACTCTTTTTTGCTTTTACTTTTCCAGCCACTTCTGATATCTCCTTTTTTTATCTATACCGGCGACCATGGTTTGTCGGCAATAATAATTTTTTCCTCTTCAACGTCATTATCTTTGCGTTTTCTATCACGAGTAATATATTTATTTACTTCTAACAAGCAGTCAAAAACACCTTTTTTAGCAATCGCCGATATTGCAAAAATCTTTTTACCTATTGCTTTTTCCAATGCTTTTTGTTTTTTTGCCACTTCCTTATCATCCAATGCATCAATTTTATTCAAAGCCACTACTTCAGGCTTTGATGCCAATTTTTCATCATAAAGTTCAAGCTCTTTTCTGATATTTTTATACGTTGTAACCACATCATCAGATGTTGCATCAACCAAATGAAGAAGCGCAAAGCATCTTTCAATATGCTTCAAAAATCTGTCCCCCAAACCGACACCTTCGCTTGCCCCCTCAATAAGTCCCGGTATATCAGCAATAACCATTTCATAATTATCAACCCAAGCCACCCCCAAATTAGGATGCAAAGTTGTAAACGGATAATCGGCAATTTTCGGTCTTGCCTTTGTAACCACTGATAAAAATGTTGATTTTCCGGCATTAGGCATTCCCAAAAGCCCGACATCAGCAATAACTTTCAAACGAAGCCAAACCCATTTTTCTTCACCCGGCCACCCCGGTTCAGCAAATCGAGGAGCCTGATTTGTAGACGACTTAAATTGCGCATTACCACGACCGCCGTCACCGCCTTTGGCAATCAGAAACTTCTGTCCCGGTTCAATCATATCAACAATCAAAGTTTCCTGATCATCAGCCAAAATCTCAGTACCGACCGGAACTTTAATCACAATATCTTCGCCCTTTGGTCCGGTCTTATCGCTTCCCATTCCGTTACGCCCTTTTTGAGCCTTAAAATGTTGATGATAACGAAAATCGATTAAAGTATTAAGATTCGGCACGGCCTCAATCCATACACTTCCGCCTTTACCACCGTCACCGCCGTTAGGCCCACCGAATTCAATATATTTTTCACGACGAAAAGACACGCAACCGGCGCCACCGTCACCCGATTGAATATAAATTTTTGCCTGATCTAAAAATTTCATTTTATTTTAAGCCTTTTCATCTGCAATTTTTATAAAGAATATTTTATTTTTTACGAAAAGTAAAGGGGACGCACGCGCAATCCCCCTTATTTATCCTATTTTAAGTATTTTGCTCAACAAAGCTTATTCAGCAACAACAGAAACAACTGTTTTGTTGCCGGCTTTTTTAGAGAAAACGACTTTACCTTCGCTGATAGCAAAGATTGTATGATCTTTACCCATACCAACATTAGCACCCGGATGATATTGAGTACCACGTTGACGAACAATGATGTTACCAGCAATAACGCTTTGACCACCGGATTTTTTCAAACCCAAGCGGCGTCCGATAGAGTCGCGTCCGTTAGAAGAGCTACCACCCGATTTCTTATGAGCCATTGTTCTTTTCTCCTCTGATTACTTACCCGTTACATCAGTAATTTTTACTAATGTAATTTCTTGTCTGTGGCCATTTTTACGACGATAGTTTTGTCTTCTTTTCTTTTTGAAGATAACAACTTTAGAGTCTTTAGCCTGTTTAACTACAAGTGCTTTAACCGAAGCGCCGGCAACCAACGGAGTTCCGATAGAATCTCCCAAAGCCAAAACTTCGTTAAAAACAACTTCTTTACCTTCTTCACCGGCAATTTTTTCGATTTTGATAACATCACCGGAAGTAACGCGGTATTGTTTTCCGCCAGTTTTAATTACTGCATACATTTTTTTCACCTTTATATTTTTTAAACATAAAACGTTGCTTTGCAATATACATAAGTTTTTGCGGCTGTCAACAAGATTCTCTATCTTTTTTTAAATTTATCAAAGTTTTTTTTCTTATTATGTAATGCACGATACAATTCCGGACGCATAAAACGCCCTTTCCAAATCCCTTTCTTTTTGTGTTTAGCATCATTTTCTTCATTTTCAAATCTGTTACCGTAACTGATTGCCCAACCTTCAGAAACCATTTTTTTATTTATGCTTTCTTTCGTTTTATCAAAACATTCTAACAAATAACGACTATACACATCTTTAGAATTTCCACGACATTTTACGCCGCCTTCAATATATTTTCTCAAAACTTTTGCGGCAATTTTTCCACAATCATAATATTCATCATTTTCATCATAACATTTTTGAAAAAATTCCGGAGCATCAATATCGACCAAACGAATTTCCGTTTTTCCTGACCTTAAGCTGTCGCCATCAACAACTTCATATTTCACAAACACATCCGACACAGCGCTTTCAAACGATAAAAACACTGCAACGAACACAATCATCAACATTTTAACATTAAATTTTTTCATAAAGTGAAACATACCTCAAATCATATATTTTTTCAAGTATTGAAAATCATAAAAAATCTTTTTGATAAACTAAAAAAAATACTTTGTATTTATATACATCTGTCATAGTATAGGCTATATTTATTTAAATAAGGAATAAAAATGTTGCGTAAAATTTTTCTTTCATTGATATTAACTCCTGCATTCATATGTTTGTGCGGATGTCAAATGTTGCGTAATTTATCTGTTAAAGATCTGGTTAACGGAAATTGGGAAATCTCAAATCAAAAAGCAGTAACCTCACCTGTTAACACCATTCAACAACCTCGCAATACTTCGGTTGTTGTTTGTCGCTCACAACAATGCGCTCCTGCCAAATTATCAATGTCTAAAGAATATATTTTCAATTCTTTATTACAGCTTTTTGATAACAATAATTACCAAAAAATGTTAGTATGCGAAGCCGATCCTCAAACACGTACTTGTACTGAAAACTATATTACTCTTCCTGTTTACGTCGGTGTCGTTCCTACAAAAGCGTATATTGACTACATCAAAATAACAGATGTCATTATGGGTAAAAAAGGATCATCACTTAATCTTATCCTAAATTACAATCTGACATATGGAGGTCAAATTGCTGAATGTACTCCATCTAAATCTCTGTTATTTGCCCGTTCAACCGAACATGTAATTATGGAAGATTCCGGTTACAACTGCAAAATGACAACCATCGGTGTCACCAATGTTAAAACAGTATTTACAATTGATTATATCGATTTAGATTACGGATATATCGGCGGATATTACTCAATCGGATTATCCGGTCCTGCATACGGAGGAAATAACAACTATATGATATTACGTATGCCTCGCAATGCATACCCCTTATCTCCGGCACTAAAAGCTCCTAAAAATAAAGCTGCCGAAAATTATGCAACCGGTGCTATCGGTAATGCTACAAGAACCATTGAACAAACAGGAAACTATGCCAACGGAGTTGAGATCTTTCCTTTAGCTAAAAAATCTAAAGAGACCAAAGAAAACAATAACGAAACTAATAACCAAGAAACAAAAGATTAAATTAATTAAATCATAATAAAAAAAACGACTGAAAATTCAGTCGTTTTTTTATTATACTCCATAAGAAAAATATTTAACCGCTTCATAAATAACTATTCTATCAACTTTTTCAAAAGTTAAAATATTTTTACCATACAATATCTTACCGGAAGCATTTGGCAATTTACCGTTTCTTATTTGATATTCTCTGACATCTCGAAGGCTCATCGTTACCCCATCAGAAAACTGAACATTCCAACCATAAGTATCATATCCCACATTTATATGTATCGTATTACAAGAAGCAGAACCTTTAAATTTAGCACTTTGTGATGATTTTCCAAACTCATAAACATCATCATTTGAATTTCCGCTATACCACTTCAAATATTTTAAATTATCAGATAATGCAACATTAAAAAGAGACTTTTCTTGGGAACTATCTTCTTCCGCCACAGGCTCATCATCTGCAACTTCTTCTGTTTGAAATACTTCTTCCGCCACAGGCTCATCAACTGCAACTTCTTCTGCTTGAAATGCTTCTTCCGTCACAGGCTCATCAACTGCGGCTTCTTCTGCTTGAAATGCTTCTTCTGTCACAGGCTCATCAACTGCGACTTCTTCTGCTTGAAATACTTCTTCTGTCACAGGCTCATCAAATATATTATTATTTTCATTATCAACAAAACCGGCTTCTTCGACAGCTGTTTCCATAATTTGGCTCTCAAAATATGGTTCTTGCTTACCTTCATAAAAGTCAACATTTGCTTCATTCTCTCTTATATTATCAAATGACACAACTGCTTGATCACTGATTTCTATCCCCTCAACAGATTGTTCATTCAATAAATTTGTTGATTCATTATCAAAAACCGCCAAACTTTCATCTGAATTTAAAAAATTTTCAAACTCATCAAAATTCAAATCAATTTCATTATTTTCCTGATTATCCGTCATATCATTCATATCTTAATTCCCACACTACAAAGGCAAATTTATAATAACCCTAAGTCCCCCCAAAGGACTATCATCCAGAAGTATCTTACCTCCATGAGCCGTAACAATATCTTTAGTGATAGATAATCCCAATCCGATACCTCCGGTTTCCTTATTTCTGGATTCTTCCAAACGATAAAAAGCCTTAAAAACTTCATCTCGTTTATTTTTAGGAATACCTTGACCGTTATCATCTACAAAAATAGCTATTTTTTTATCATATTTTTTTACTTCTACTTCTATTTTTTTACCATAACGTGTAGCATTTGCAACAATATTTGTTATGGCTCGACGCAAAGCTTGTTCTTTAGCGACAATAATTTTTTTATCATCCGAAGTCTTAAATTTAATTTTTTTAGTTAAAGCTTTGGCCACAATTCCCTTAACCAACTCATCAACATCAACTTCTACAGATGCTTCATCGCCCTGCCCTTTAACAAAAGACAAATAACCGTTAAGCATTTTTTCCATTTCATCAATATCCGCCAAAAAATCCTGTTTATCCGGATTATTATCCATCATTGTTACCATCAATTTCATACGAGTAAGCGGAGTACGCAGATCATGAGAAATACCTGCCAGCATTCGAGTACGTTCAACAATTTGTTTAACTATTCTCTTTTTCATTTCGATAAATGCCAAACCTGCCGTTCTGACCTCTGATGAGCCATACGGTTTAAAATCTACATTATCAATACCTTTACCGAAATTTTCGGCAACTTGCGCAAGCTCGGCTATTGCTCTTACCTGAATACGTAAAAACAAAACCGAAACCAAAAATAAAAATACCGAAGTTGCAACCATCCAAACCACAAACATAAAAATTGAAGATGAAAATATTTTCTTCTTTGACGTTGAAAATTTATAAACCCCATCGTCTTTTTCAATCAAAACGACAATCTTATTACCGTTATTTTTTTCATCGACCCCGATTGACCATTTATCATTACCGAAAGCATCTCGCATTGCCTCTTGCAAATAAGCAACAACTACAGGATTAGCTTTTATTTGTTTACTGAATGAAGCAGAAGTTTTTCCTTCATAAAACTCAAAATCAATACCGGCATCTAAATAAGCAATTTCCTTAATTTTATCAATTAAAATGCCTTCATTTTTAAGACTTAAAATAATTTTAATTTCATCAACTAAATTATCAGATAATCTGCGCCCCATACGGCTCCAGCTTCCGTCAAAAAACACCACCACGGAAACAACTTGAACTACAATAAGCGGAACAAATATCAACATCATAGTTCTGAAAAACAAAGTTCTGGGCAATAACTTATGACGCCAAAAACAAAGTTTTTCTTCTATTTTTTGTGGTAATTTTATATGCATTTTCATTCATTCCTAATCTGACAACAACATATACCCTTTGCCACGTAAAGTCTGTAAATAACGAGGATTTTTAGAATCTTTTTCAATTTTTTTTCTCAAACGAGTAATTTGCACATCAATAGAACGAGGAGATTGCCCTGCACCTAACATTTCCGATAATTTTTCTCTTGAAAGAACCTGTCCGCTTTTTGCTCCCAATATTGCCAACAAACTTTGCTCAACCGGTGTAATATGAAGCAACACACCTTGTTTTGAGATTAATTCTTTTGTTTGCATATCAAAAACAAACAATCCCAAATCAAGTTTTTGATTTTCTTTTTTCTCTTTAGGAGTTCTTTTCAAAATATTTCCGATACGCAACAACAATTCTTTAGGTTCAAACGGTTTAGAAACATAATCATCAGCGCCCTGTTCCAATCCGACGATACGATCTTCCACATTCCCCATTGCCGTCAACATAATAACCGGCACTAAACTTTCAACACGTAATTTTGCCAAAAAATCAAGCCCGCTTTCTTTAGGCATCATAATATCAACAATAAGCAAATCAAACTTATATTGTTGCATCATAAAGCGAGCTTCATCAGCATCTTTAGCAACCGATACCAGAAACGAATTTTCTCGCAAAAATCTCTGCAACAAATTACGTAATCTGGTATCATCATCAACAACTAAAATATGCTTAACATTTTGTTCCATAAAACAACTCTTTAAAAACTATTTTTTTGTTTTTACCGTCGCTTTTTTTGCTGTTATCTTTTTAGTTTTCGAAGTTTTTTTTACAGCAACTTTTTTTGCCGAAGATTCTTGAGCATTTTTTCCGGCAACAACTTTCTTAATTTTTTCTTTTTGAACTTCTAAATTAGGGAGCTGAATTTTCGGCAAAGCAGGCATTTTTGCACATTTTTCGGTTTCACAAATATAATCCAAACTTTTTTGAAAATACTGATATCCGGTAATAAATGTCAACACTCCAGCGATCCAAAGCAAAATTTCGCCGATTTCTCCCCAATACCAAAAACCTTTTAACAACATCATTGATAATGCTGTCATCTGAAACCCTGTTTTCCATTTTGCAAGTCTGGTAACAGGCATTCCGACATTTACCTCACGCAAAAACTCACGTAATCCTGAAACTAAAATTTCACGACACAAAATAACAATAACCGGAATAAAGCTCAACTTACAAACAACCATATCCGGCTTTGCCAACAAAACGACCAATGCCGATGTAACCAAAAGCTTATCAGCTATCGGATCCAAAAGACGACCGAAAGCAGATGTTTCACCTCTGGCACGAGCCAAATATCCATCAAAATAATCAGTAATTGATGCCACAATAAATAATATAGCAGCAATCAAAGCCCAAAGACTCGATGTAATATAAACTGATAAAAATATTGCAGGAATAACTACAATACGAGAAATTGTCAAAATATTCGGAAGATTATACATTTTTTTATCCTATAATAACGTTATTTTTTTATAATACTAAAACATAATTTTTAATTATGGAAGTAGCTATATATCTTTTCCGCTACTTTTTTACTTATTCCGTCAACTTTTTGCAGATCACTCAATGACGCTTGAGCCACATCTTCGGCAGAACCGAAATATTTCAGCAAATCACTTTTCCTTTTTGCACCAATTCCTTCTATTTCATCAAGTGATGATTTATATATCGACTTTGCACGTTTTTTTCTATGTGTCCCGATAGCAAAACGATGCGCTTCATCTCGCAAATTTTGTAAATAAAAAGCCAACGCAGAACGATATTCCAATTCAAAGCTCTCCTTGTCTTTCATATGATAAAACTCTTTTCCCGCATTCCTATCCGGCCCTTTTGAAATTGCCACAATCGTAATTCCTGACAAATCATATTTTTCCAAAGCTTGTATAACGGCATTTAATTGACCTCTGCCGCCATCAAGCAATATAACATCAGGTCTGTTTTCTTCTGTCATCTTATCAAATCGTCTTTGCAAAACCTCTTTCATCATTGCAAAATCATCATGTGTATTTTGAGTGTTTTTGATATTAAAAGTACGATAATTTTTCTTATCAAAACCTTCCGGTGTTGCTACAATCATTGCCCCGACGGCATAACTTCCCTGATTATGCGAGTTATCATAAATTTCGATTCGTTTAGGAATATTCGGCAAATCAAATTTATTCTTAAATTCTTCCAAATTATTTTTGACCGAAGCCTCTAAAGCGACTTTTCTTCTTATGGCATCAACGGCATTTTTCTTTGCAAACTCACTTAACTTAAATTTATTTCCGCTTTTAGGAAAAACAATATTACAACCCAATGCCTTTTGCCAAAAATCAAAATCCAAATTTTCACTGACGATTATTTCTTTCGGCACCTGATTATTTGAATAAAATTCACTCAAAAAAGCTTCCAAAACTTCTTTATTATCTGCGCCGTCGGTTTGGTGCGGAAAATAAACGGCATTACCGCAATTTTGCCCTGATCGAACAAAAAATATTTCAACGGCAAACAAATTACTTTCATTCACCACCGCAATAATATCAGCCGATTTCAATCCGCTATATTCAACATTTTGTTTTGATTGAATTATACTCAAAGCCCTGATTCTATCGCGAAAAACCATCGCTGTTTCAAAATCAAGTTTTGCGCTTGCTTCTTCCATTTTTGCAGATAATTCTTTTTGAATGGAAACATCTTTACCTTCCAAAAATTTTATAGCTTCTTCAACTGCTTTTTTATAATCCTGCGACGAAATTTTATTAACACAAGGCGCCGAACATCTTTTTATTTGATACATCAAACAAGGTCTTTGCCGATTCTTAAAAGATGTATCTCGACACGAACGCAACAAAAAAACTTTTTGCAAAATATCAACTACCGAATTAACGGCCAAAACAGATGCAAACGGACCAAAATATTTATTAGCATCTTTTTTTACTCCGCGATATTTTGACAATCTGGGAAAATCCGAAGCTATATCAATCATTAAATAAGGAAAACTTTTATCATCTTTAAGCAATATATTATACTTTGGCGCATATTTTTTAATAAGCTCATTTTCAACCAACAAAGCTCTGGCTTCATTTTCAACGACAATAAACTCCATTTTATCGATTTGAGCCACCATTTGTTGCAAACGTTTTGGCAATTTTTCGATATGCGAATAAGCAACTATTCTCTTTTTAATATTTTTAGCTTTTCCGACATATAAGACCTCACCGGCAATACTTATCATGCGATAAACCCCCGCATTTTCCGGTGCAATTTTTATATATCTTTTTAAATTTTCCAGACCTTTTTTTAAATCAAACAATTTTTACATCTCCGAAAATTTTCTTAAACCCAGTTTAATTTTGAAATCCTAAAAATTCAAGACTGAAAAAATGCCTTATTCCATTACTGAAAACAAGGCATTTAATTCAATTTATAAAAAAATAAACTATTTTACATTATTTAAAAATTCAACTTTCATAACAGCCAATGAATTTGCTGAAATTCTGCTGATTGCATCATAAAAATCACTATAATTTGAAGCTTTTTCAAACCATTCCATAAATTTTTCATTTTTCAACATATCTTCATTAAGCGGTTTTTTAGCGATTCCGACAGCGCGTTTAATCTCACCTTTAGAAACAAAATCACTAACCACCGACCAAGCTCTGTCTTCTTCTGAAAACTTTTCTTTTGAATTTTCTTCACTGACTTTTTGAATCTTTATAATTTTATTAATTTGATAATAAATTCTCTCTTTCCAATCTTTCGGGGCTATTTCTTCAACCACTTTAGCATATTTTTCAGCATATACATCAGCAAAACTGTTTTGCAATTCTTCTTTTGTAGCAATACCTGTTAATGCAATTTCATTTATAAATTTAAGTTCTTTGGCAACTTTTATATTATCTTTAACTATCTCATTCAAAACTTCTGCTTCATAAACAAACTCGCCGCCACGTTCCGCAGCATCTTTAACCAACATCGCACTCATCAAAACAAGAGCACTTTTATTAGTAACTTTAGCTAAATCTGAAATTTTATTTTCAGCCTTATCCATTCTCACAACCAAACCCAAAACAGTTTCCATATCTGCTTTCGATTTGATAGTATTAAGATTAACTTGTTCAATAGCCTCGATTCTCTTATTCATATCCGAAAAATCAGGATTCTCGGCTTTTCCTCTGACCATAGACAAATCTGCTTGCAACGAATTTACCTGTTGCACAAGAGCATCAATTTGCGGCTGATAAACATCTGCTTTCACTTCTCTTTTAAACAACATATCTCTTGCTTGTTCCAAAAGCTTCGGATTTTCCCACAATTTATATCCCAAAACACCGACAGCCACAACGACAACCATAGAAACCAAAGGTCTTGTATAATTACGTCTTTTGGCTCTGACAGTTGTTAAAATTTCTTTTTTATCAGAATTTTTTGTCATGAGATTTCCTTTCTTATTGAGCATTAAAACTCTTGTCTTTTTATAGTCTATATAATATAAAAAAAGAAGCAACAATAATTTAATTTATTAAAGAAGAAGAGTTATGATTGTATTAGGTATTGAATCAAGTTGTGATGAAACCGCCGCAGCCCTTGTTAATGACGACAAAGAAATTTTATCTTCAGTTGTTCTAACCCAATCCGAACACAAAAATTTTGGTGGTGTTGTTCCCGAAATAGCTGCTCGCTCGCACCTTGAACACATTGACGAGATTATTGAAGAAACCTTCAAAAAAGCCAATCTCACACCAAATGACATTGACGCGGTTGCCGTCGCCGGCGGTCCCGGTCTTATCGGGGGTGTAACAGTCGGGGTTATGGCTGGCAAAGCCTTATCTTTAGCCCTAAACAAACCATTTATTGCCATCAATCACTTGGAAGGTCACGCCCTGACAGCTCGCCTAAATTCTGATGTCAAATATCCTTATCTCTTACTCTTAACATCCGGTGGTCACTGTCAAATACTAATAGTCAATGAAGTCGGCAATTTCAAGAGATTGGGCACAACTATTGATGATGCCGCCGGCGAAGCCTTTGATAAAGTTGCTAAAATGCTGGGACTTGGATACCCCGGAGGCCCGATTATCGAAAAAATGGCCTCGCTTGGTGATGAAAACCGCTTTGTATTACCTCGTCCGTTACATAATTCACCGGATTGCAATTTATCTTTTTCAGGTCTTAAAACAGCAGTCAGAAAAATCATTGAATCTTATGCCGAAGACGGCAAATTGGAACACGCAATTTTGCGCAAACAAGATATTGCCGATATTTGCGCCTGTTTTCAAAAAGCCGCCACCGATTGTTTACTTCACAAACTAAAAAAAGCTATTTCAATTTTCAAAGAAGAATGTCCTAATGGCAAACATATTGTTGTTGCCGGAGGGGTTGCCGCCAACACATACTTACGTTCCAAGTTAGACGAATTAGCCTCATCAAACAATCTTATTTTTGCGGCTCCGCCCATCAAATTTTGCACCGACAATGGAGTAATGATTGCATGGGCCGGAGTTGAACGAGCTCAAAAAGGCTTGTTTGATAGTCTTGATTTTAAACCACGTCCGCGTTGGCCATTAGATGACACAGCTCCCAAAGCAGCCGGTGCCGGTGGAGTAAAAGCATGAGAAAAATTTCCGAAATCTGCCGAATTTTAGATATCTTCAAATCGCTTGATGCCAATCCCAAAAGCGAACTCGAATTTCACAATGCCTACACTCTTTTAGTGGCCATTGTCCTTTCAGCTCAAAGCACCGACAAAGGAGTCAACAAAGCCACTAAAAATCTTTTCAAAATTGCCGACACTCCGCAAAAAATGCTAGATTTAGGCATTGATAAACTAAAAGAACACATCAAAACAATCGGGCTTTACAATAACAAAGCCAAAAACATTATCGCTTTATCACAAATTTTGGTTGATAAATGTAATGGTGAAGTTCCGCACAATCGGGAAATTATTGAATCACTCCCCGGTGTAGGACGCAAAACTGCCAATGTCTTATTCAATGTTTGGTGGAACGAGCCTACCGTTGCCGTTGACACTCATGTCCTGCGTTTAGCCAAAAGATTAGATTTAAGCGATAACAATACCCCGCTTGGTGTTGAAGAAGATTTAAACAAATTACCTGATGAATATAAAAAACACTTAAATCATTGGCTTGTATTGTTTGGTCGCTATACTTGCAAAGCCCAAAAACCAAACTGTTCCGAATGCCCTATTGCAAACCTTTGCCACAGCACTGATAAAAAAATCTAAACTCTGACAAAAACTCCGTCTTCTACTTCAGGTAAAAACGAACTTATGCGTCCGACCACAAACTCAAGGCTGTCAACTCTTCCGAACAAAGGTCCTTTTTGACAAGCAATCATCATTTTATCAATATTTTCTTCTTTACCTTTCAATCTCAACAAAACCGTTCCATCGTGATCGTTATGAACCCAACCGGAAATTCCTCCGATTTCTTTTGCTTTTGCCACCGCCCATCGACGAAAACCGACACCTTGCACTCGTCCTTTTACTCTGATAACAACATCTTTCATTTTTTCAAATAACTTTCAATCTCTACCAATTCATCACATCTTTCTTTGCGTCTTTTGGCAGCTTCTTCGTCAGTACCCCACATTTCATTTTGCCACAATTCTTCCAAATAGGATAACTTACCGGCTGTTTGAGCATCTATTTTTCCTTTAACCAAAGCAAGCGCCAACAATACCGACTTCATATTAAGTGCTGCTGCATAATAACAAGCCAATTCTTTATCATTCATTCTCTCAAACGCAACTTTCAAAGGCTTTTGCATTTCTTCATTATCGGGAGTATCCAGTTTATCTGTCTTATTAACCTTAACATTCAAAG
>JAZQZB010000008.1:0-57578 GCA_045633825.1 Alphaproteobacteria bacterium
TTTGAAGCGCCGAAACGGCGGTTTGACTACAAGTGAGAGGCGAACGGAAGTGCGCCGATGAGCTTTAGCGAACGAACGCAGTGAACGAAGCGGACGCGAAGTAACCCGCCCGCATCTTTATAAAAAAACCTCTCTTTATGAGAGGTTTTTTTGTATTGGATGAGATTGAGGGATTTGAAGCGCCGAAACGGCGGTTTGACTACAAGTGAGAGGCGAACGGAAGTGCGCCGGCGAGCTTTAGCGAACGAACGCAGTGAACGAAGCGGACGCGAAGTAACCGGCCCGCATCTTTACACCTGCGGCCAAGCTTGAAAAACAACCCATTTCAAAAACATATTTACCTGCACCTCCTGCAATATATACTCCCGGTGCTATTTCGCAATCATTTCCGATTTTACATGCCGTAGATATGCGACAAAAATCTGCAATTCGTACATTATCACCAATTTCCATTAATTCCGGCTTTTTAATAATAACATATTCGCCCAAAATAAAATTTTTTCCATGTTTCATTTTTTCCCATTAATCCTTTCAATAATACGCTATAATCATAATCAGGCAAAAGCAAATCAACAAATAATATCAAATATTACAATTTATAAAATAATGCATAAAAGCATTGTAAATCCTTATGTTTAGTAATAATTTTTATTGTATAATTTTGGATAATATATAAATTTAAAAACATTTCATTAAACATAAACATACTCTTTGTGGGTAAAGGTTAAACTTTATGGTTGCAAGCTTTAAGCATATAACGCATACTGTTATCCTGATAATAAACATATAAAACGGAGCTTAAATATGGCCGACGAATATCAAATTTTTAATCAAGACAGTTTTGAGGCGATGAAAAATATGCCTGATGAAAGTTTTGATATGATTTTTGCCGATCCTCCATATATGATTTCTAATGTCGGAACAAGTTGTCAAAACGGAAAGCTTACCTCCATAAATAAAGGAAAATGGGATTATTGCAAAGGCGTTGAAGAAAATTATGAATTTCATAAACGCTGGCTTAAAGAATGTAAAAGACTCTTAAAACCTAATGCGACTCTTTGGGTTTCCGGAACTTATCACAGTATTCACCCTTGTGGTTTTGCTATGCAACAACTTAATTATCATATCTTAAATGACATAATTTGGTTTAAACCGAATGCCAGCCCAAATATTTCATGTAAATACTTCACAGCAAGTCATGAAACATTACTTTGGGCCAGAAAAGATAAAAAAGCTAAACATTCTTTTAATTATCAAGCGATGAAAAATGGTGATTTTGCAAAAGATATTCTTAAAAAACCAAATCATCAAATGCGCAGTGTTTGGTCGATTAATGCAACCCCACCAAATGAAAAAACTTTTGGCAAACACCCGACCCAAAAACCTTTGGCTTTGCTTGAGCGCATCGTTTTGGCATCAAGCAACGAAGGAGATATTATATTTGATCCGTTTATGGGAAGCGGAACCACCGGAGTGGCGGCCTTAAAACTAAATCGAAAATTTGTCGGAATTGATAATACCAAAGAATATTGCGAACTGGCAAAAAAACGTTTTGATGATGTCTTAAATAATAAACCTCTTCTTTAATGAAGAGGTTTTAATTTGTCTTTTTTTAAAAATGATACCTTACACCAAGATTTACTTCGGTAATATAATCGGCAAAGTCTCCTCCAAAAGAAGTCCAACGCCCTGTTACACGAAAAGCCATATGTCGGCTTAACCAAAATTGAAGCCCACCGCCTATGCGATATGCAACAACCGAATCTTCAAATGTTTGTGATTTTGGAGTAAAGCCTAAAGATGGGTCAATATTTTGGCCGGAAATTACGACATTTCCTTCCACATCATATTTACCGACACCGACAGAAGCTAAAAACTCAACAAAATCATTTATCGGATAGTAGCCGATAATATCAATACCGTATGACTTATATGAAATATCTTGCTCGGCAAGGATTAAACTCCCATCACTGGCACTTAAAATATCTTCTGTTTTTTCTGATTTAAATGATGAAAGATAAAAAGCTTCTATACCCAAATGTTTAAATGGACGCCAACCGATATTAACCGAAAAAGATTTACTTTGTTTATCAAACTCATTAGTATCAAATATATAATCATTGCTTCCGGTAAAAATTTCGCCAAAATTATGCTCTTTACTTACAAACTTACTAAATCCCATTACATAATCAAGCCCCATTGATACGGTACCGACACCTCGTCGTTGTACACTTGGTCTGGTTTGATTTGGAACGGTTTTGGGCTGAGGTTGATAATTATTCGGTTGAGCTTGTGGTTGAGAGTAATAAGCATTATTTTGATAATAAGCATTACCTGCATTATTATAATTAGCATATCCGTAATTATTATTTTGATAAAATCCGGGATCATAATAGTTTTGTGCAAGAGCTGACGTCGAAATCACTCCGGATAAAAACAATGTTGCTACAAAACCAAATTTTTTCATATAAATCTTCCTAATTTTACATTATTACTTAAAATACAAATCTTAAACCGAGTGAAAACTCTTGCAAATTTTTAATAAATTCCGAGTCTATGTTAATATAACGATACATGGCTCGTAAAATTACCCCTCGTCCGATATTAAATTGAAAACCTCCGCCGACACGCCAAGCCAAAGTATCATCATCAAAATCGGAAGATGATACATTTCTATAATTTATTCCCGTTATAGAGCTTGCCACCGATTCTCCATATTTGTGAGTAATGCTATTTTCAAAATAGTATTGTCCCAATCCGGCAAAAGCAATAAAATCAAAATAATCGGTAACCGGAAGATAGCCTATTATATCAACACCGAAAGCCTGATAATCCATAGTATACTCATTAACTAAATATCTAGCATCACCGGTAGTATGGTTTTTAATTACCTTATTTTCTTTCATTGTTCGATTATAAAAAGCCTCAATTCCCATATTAGGATGAGGACGCATTCCGAGAACAACACCGATATTTTCCTGATCATCAATTATATCACCGATATCAGCAGATGAAGAAGCTAAACCGTCAGGTGTAGTATATTCCAGCTTTTCCGCACCGGTTTCAACATTTGTTTTATTAAAATCTACACCGATATAATATTTATAGTTCATGGTTTTATCTACTACTTTTTTAGCAGCTTGCTTAATCTCTTGAACATCTTTTTTTAAAGTTCTGCCATAACCGGTATACATAGAATCACACGGACACATAACCGTTTTTCCTAAAACAACCGAACCTTTTTCATTAAATTGTTCCGTAGGATCACACGGGCACCACTCTACATCGTATAAACCGCCATAAGATACGGCAAAACACGGTTTTATGGATAAAACCATGAGTAAACAAGCCCAAAACAAACAAATTCTTTTCATAGATAAACTTTCTATTCTTATACTATCGTATTTCAGGGTAGTTTATAGGTTTTAAAAGTACAAGCTCGGCTTTAATTTATACACAATTTTTAATGTTTTACTTTTTATCGACCTATAAAATAATTGTCTTACTGATAAACACTATCATGATTTTAAGGTGTCCTGAAAGAATTGCTTTTGCAAATCAGGGGTGGATGATTGCCGGTGCTTTGTTTGCTTGCATTGCTACTTGTGATGCCTGCAAAGATTACGAAGCATTATTTGAAATTATGGTTTTATTTATACTGTTTTTCAATTTGCTTTTTGTATGTTTGCCAAGCATTATCAAATCAACAAAGAAAAAAAGCGATAAATAAATTCAATTTTTTTTCAGGAGTCCTTAACAGTCTCCTCTTTTTTTACATTATATCATAAAAAAAATAAACAAATTCAATAAACTATCATCAAATACAAACTAAAATATTTTTCATAATCGAGTTGACAAGCATAGTATTTTAGTGTATATATAGCTATACAAAAACAAATTACATTGTCAAAATTAAAAAATTATCACGAATGAAAGTTATCAGAACCACAACAACTGCTAAAGATGTTTTGTCTTTGGTCGATTATTTTTGCGCACACAAACAAGCATCGGCTTATAAACTATGTAACGAAAAAGAAATCAGATTAGAACACTCTAATCCGTGGACAGCTCCCAAATGGATTGTGCCGGTAACATTTGCCGATAACACATCTGATGCAAAGACTCAAATCAAATATTTTATATTTGATCATGAGTTTTGCTCGTTGTCTGTTCAAGACCAAAAACCTAGAGCGTCTATCTTGTCTCCATTAAAGAGTAAAGATAACTTTTCTTGGGTTTCGTCTTTTTATCATTGGATTGTGGAAAAAGATGCCAATGGAAAATATGTCGTAAAAACAATTTTTAATGTTCCGAAAACATGTGATCCGGTTCCTCTTCCCGATTATTTGGGAGATCGTTGCTTCTTTGAGTATAATCCGAGATGTCCGGTGATTTTCTTGACCAGCGACGATGTTATTGATGCTTTTCCTTTCAGAGATGTTGTCTATCAGGCTAAAAGTGTTGAGTTAAAAGTTACAAGTTATAACGAGCCTGTATGGCTTTTAACTCAAAAAAACGGTAAGGAATATGTGATTTATCCTTTCGCTTTGCATCGTTTTTACGATGATCCGGATATAACACATAAATTCGGAGAGCTTCGAAACCCGAAAAGAAACGAAGAGTTTCTGGTTTATCATGAGGTATCCGGAACAGTGGTGCCATTAATTTCGCTCAAAGCAAAAGATAATCAAAATCTTTCTATCGTACGTTTCAGCAGAATGAAACTGTAAAAAGAAGTTTTGGTATCTTGGTCTTTAAATGAAAACGGGAACTGTAAGACAGCTCCCGTTTTTGTTTTTTATTATAATAAACTAATTTAGATTTTTTATCATTTTTATAATAGGTATATCAAATTTCCATGGTTTTTCTTCATTTGTAACAACAAAACCTTTTTTTTCATAAAATTTTAATGCCGGACCGTTTTTCATTGTCCATAATTCACTCTTTTTATATGCTTGTCGTTTCTTCATATCGCAAATATAATCAACCATTAAAGAACCGATACCTTGTTTTTGATATTCCGGCTTAACATATAATATGCAAATTTCAAAAATTTTTGCATCTTCCTTGTCATCAGACATTATAAACGCAAATATTTTATTTTGTTTTTCAGCTACGTAGCACTCATATTTTTGTATATAATTGCGCCATTTTTCCAATATATCTTCCTTAATGCTTAAACTGTCTAAATAATCATCAGGCATATATCCTCTATAAGAAAATTTATATGAAGATTGAACCACGTTTATAATATTTTCAGCATCATCTATTACGGCTTTTCTTATTTTCATGTCATATTCTCTGTTTCATGCTAAAAGTGACGATATATGATATCCTCTGACAAAGTTTAAATTTTCTTCTGCTGTAAGTAAAATTTTATAGTTATCTTCTATGAATAAAATATTTTTTTTGCATTTTATTTAGCTTATTGATATTTTCTTCATATTGTGAAAATAGCTCTTTTAATTCCATTACCTGTATTCCATTATCATAGTTTTAAACTGCTATACAATATTGATTACTAAAATCAAATTAATTTTCATTTAAAATAATCTCGAGTATTTGCTTAAAACAGCTATTTTTGAAAAGTGGACATTCGAACTCGATTAAATGCTTGAAAATAAAAGAAAAACGACACCTTAAATAAAGCGCCGTTTGTATTGGTGATGATTAACTCACTGTTCACGAGTTGGAATGAACTTGAAAAATCTATCTTTTTAATTGTTTTTGGACACTATTTGTAGGTTGATGCAAAGAAACATCAATTTTACTCAAAGCAACTAAATTTTCATTTTCTTTCAAACTCGGAGTACGCTCTAAAACACGTTGAAATGCTTTTGCCATTTCCCTTTTATCCTTATTAGTTTCCCCACCCTTACGAATAGAATATAAATCTGCAAGCATTTGCTGCTTAGCTTTATTATCTTCTGCCAGATGATATGCCATACACATCGAGCTTAAGCAAGCTTCAAGCATAACCGGATGTTCTTTCATCAATTTATGCTTAGCATCAAAGTTGGCTTTTCTTTGTTCATCAGTCATATTTGCAATATCTTCATTCGCATTTACACTTGATGCTTCTGCTTGTTGATATTGTTCTACCTTTTCGTCAAACAACTTCTGCTTTTCTTCCAGCCATTTCTGTTTGTCTTCAAGCTTCTTTGATGTTTCTTGGTTCATATTGTAATCTTGCTTGTTTTTTTCACTTTGAGGTATAATTTCTTCAAATTTATCAAAACACATTGCTTTCACTTCTTCAAACATTTTAGGTTGACTTTTCAATGCGTTAAAAACATTTTTTGCATGGTGTTTTATCTCTACAAAATACCTATTCATTTCCGGCATAGCTTTATCTTTGTCACTAGCTCTAATTGCATATGCTTCTGCAACATATCCGACTAATTCTTCCAATTCATTAGTTGAAATATTATCTTTTTTATTTAAAATTTCTACTTTTTCAGCAAATTTTTCAAATAAAACAGCTCCTTCCATATATTCTTCTAAAAACGGATATTCTTTAAAAACTTCTGGTTCAAAAATTTGTTTTCCTTCTTTTTCAAATTGGATTTTAGTTCTTGCATAACTATGTAAAAAATCAATAATTTGAACATTAGGATCATCTGAATACTCGTGGTACTCACGTTTCTTAAAAATTTCAATTTCACGTGATATTTTATAAAGATTTCTGACAGCATAATTAAAAAACTTTTTAATATATTCGTGATTTTTTTCGTTATCTGCATACGGATGCATCGCATATCTACCACTATTCCATAGGTCTAATCTATCTGCAGCAATACAACGCCACATGTTTCCATAACGGGGGTCTTTATTCAATATTTTATCAAAAAAACTTAGACTGCTCATTCCGGTTTCAAACTCCCTAGAAGAACCAGAAGATAATCCAAAATACACTTTTTCTACTGCAAGTCTATACGCGTCTATAGCATAATCTTTTATATCCTTATCAGCTTCTTTATATTTCATTGTAATAATCTCCCTTTAAAATAAAAGCTTTATTTAAGCATATGGTACCATAAACCAACGTTTATGACCGGAGGAATAGATAATACAGAACTTAACCATGAGGCTAACTACAACTTGTTGATTTTATTTGCTTTTAAACCAATATACAAAATTTGCGATAAATTGAATTTCCGGTTGATTTTAATGTTCTATTAAAATGACCGGATGGTTCTAATTTTAACGGAGAAAATTTATGGCTGTTATCGGTTATATCAGAGTTAGTTCTAACAAACAAAGCTTAGAGCATCAACGCTTTGAAATTGAACAATATACAAAATTACACAATCTAAAAGTAGACAAATGGGTTCAAGAAAAAATATCATCAAGAAAAACTCTAAAAAAAAGAAAATTAGGCAATCTACTAGATGATTTACAAGAAAATGATATATTAATAGCTTGTGAAATATCCAGACTTGGTCGTTCACTTCTTGAAGTTATGCGTATTTTAGAAATTTGTCTTACTAAAAATTGTCAGGTTTGGACTTTGAAAGAAAATTATCGTTTGGGCAATGACATACAATCAAAAGTTTTAGCGTTTGCTTTTGGTTTAGCTGCAGAAATAGAAAGAAACTTAATTTCTCAACGTACAAAATCATCTTTAGCTAATCTAAAAGCAACCGGAAAAAAGCTTGGTCGACCTTTGGCCGCAGAATCACAAAAACTAAAACTCTCTAAAAACACTAAAAAAGTATACAATTTGTTATCTAAAGGCGTTTCTAAATCCCAAATTGCTAAAATTTTAGGAGTACAAAGAAGTACTTTGAGACGATTTATTGAGCGAAATAACTATTCTAATTAATGTAATTATACTTATTATTTTCAACCAATTTCCCAAAGGTAATAAGTTGCTAAAAATGATAACATATTGAAAAATAAGGAAAGCTGATGTTGTGAATTCGTGAAAATTACAAAAACAGCTATTTTTAAAAACGAACATTCGAAACTGCTGAAAGGCTTGGAAATAAAAGAAAAACGACACCTTAAATAAAGCGCCGTTTGTATTGGTGATGCTTAACTCACATTTTACGAGCTACAATTTTCTTTTTAATATATAGTGCGGATAATATATTCCAGAAGTATCAAACTCTTCTTTTGAAAATATCTCAAAACCAAATTTTTTATATAAATGTAAGGCCACTTCATTTGTTGGTTTTACACCAATAGTCATTTCTTCTGAATAAGTATCTAGCACATATTTTATCAAATTGCTACCAATCCCCTTATTCATATATTCCGGTAAAACATATAACATTTTTATAAGTTTTTTCTCTTGCCAATAACTTACATATGCAACAATTTTACCATCTTGCTCAAAAACATATGTATCATATGTTGGATAAGAAAAAGACATTAAATTTTTATATAAAGATGCCCAATCATCATCCGTTAAAACATCTGTTGTTCGCAAAGACTTATCAAAAATATTTATTAATGTCGGCCAATCTTTAATCTCTGCCTTTCTAATTGTATAATTATTCATAAGTAACTCCTTATAATATATTATATTCTGATAATAAGATTTAAGATATTTACATTTTATTAAAAATAAAAGAAACAACAGCCATTTTGCAGGCTGTTTTTTGTATTGGTGATCCCAACGGGATTCTTCTTGCTCGTAAGCTCGTTCCTCGCTAACTTGCTTCGGTCACTCGTTTTGTATTATTTTTTTCGCCGTATTACTCCGGCTCAAAAATTTAACAAAACTTCGCCTCTTGCGGTAAAAACAACCGGAGTATCGGTTGTTTTTATCCTCGAGCCCATAATTACCAAGGTAATATGGTTTCGAACACTTGTCGGGATTATTTACCAATACAAAAAACCTCCCGTAAAGGGAGGTTTTTTGTATTGGTGATCCCAACGCAATGAATCTCGAACTTTTTCTCGCTCCAGACTATTATTCAGCGACAATGGAACGTTACGAAGAAATTCGCAAATTCAATCAGTCTATATATCAATAATTAAAACTACCAAGCCTTATGCCAACCAGAAAAATTACCTTTTTCATCAAATTTACAGTAATATTTATTATCGTCTGTAAGACCACTTTCTTTAATTTTTATGTTTATGGATTTAATTCCTTCTTTTTCCAAATCTCTAGCATAAATAATCGTAGATGAGATTCCTCTATACCCTCCCACATCAAATTTAAATAAAAGAAGAAATAATTCAGGACAAAATCTTCTAAAAAATTCTCTGACCGTTTCACGAGGTTTGGCACATTCTTGTTGCGATATTTCACAATATCTGTGTGTTTCGTCGCTTTTAAATTCTTGTAATTTTCTAAGAACAGTAATTATTTTACTTTTCTGTTTATTAAAAGACGGTGTGATGGTAATTCTCTTTTCTTCATCAATTCCGTTAAATTTTATGATAAATTTATTACTTTGAAAATCTGCATACGCTTTTATTGCCCAATTTGGGTCATCAACGTGTGCAATATTAAAATATTCTGGCTTTAATACATCAATATTATAGCGAGTAAATTGGTCGCACAATTCGAGCCAATGAGAACGCTCTGAATATTGTATCCCTTGGCTTGCCACCGAATTAATTTTAATAAGTTCTTTGTTTTCCCAAAGGTGTATAACTTCAAAAATATCAAAATTGCTAATCTCCATATTTTTAGCTGATTGCTGTATTTTATCAGTGCGAATAAGTAGATTTTCATTTTTGCCATTAGCCGTGATTACTTGTTTAACAAAAGATTTAATAGTATTTTCCATTCTATTACCTTTCAGTTATAACAAGCACCATTGCCTGTATAATTTTAGGGTAACAAATCTACAGTCTAAAACATCAAAAATGCGTGTAAAACTAGTATATTACAACACTGTATATGTTTACATACCTATACTAAAAAATATGTATAGGTTAAAAATATAAATACGTTAATTCATATAGTTGGATTTAAAATTCTATATAATAAAAAAATCCCATAACATTTTTGCGATGTTATAGGATTAAGGAAGTTATGATAAAAAATTTATAATAGGTTATTGGTTGAGATTTTCGCCTTTTTTATGCCTTACAGTGTTTTTATTCGGACTACGTTCAATATATCGTTCTTTTTCTGCTTCCGAAAAATCTTCTATATTTGGCTCAATCTCTTTGAAACCGAATTTTTTAAGCGCCTTATCGCTCATAGATATAAACGAAATACCGTCTTTGGCATTTTTATGCTTGGCTTTTTCTAGTATGCGTTTAACATATAAAGCATAACCCACTATTTCTGGGGTCAAAGTGTAGCATTTTTCTTCTGTAAAACTTGCCAAACCATCTTGATTTTGTTCTGAAAAAAGCTCCTTAGGAGATTTCAATTCATCTATTTTTATAATATTGTGATTTATTAAAGCTTGTATATACCCGAAAATCAAATGTCCTCTTGAAAGATATATGCTAGTATTCTTTGCTACATTCGTAGTTCCCCATAAATGATAAAATTCTTCTTTCTCATTAATAATCAAACGAAAATCTGTCATAATTTGCTTGGCTTTAGATTTACTATATTTTTGGGGAGCATATTTATTTAAACGTAATAACGTTAAAATGTAAAAATACATCATCATCAGTTTTCCGATATTATCACGCAAAAATTTTTCAATATCTCCATAAGTATAACCATTGACTATAGCCTTGTTGCCGCCATTATCTTTAAAGAATTTATATTCACATTTATAAATATCAAATAACTCGCCTTTAAATGTTACATTCTTTTTAGATTGGGCTTGAATAACTTTTGAACGATATTTTAAGAACAGCTGAGGATTTTCATCTTCATCAGCTATAGCTCTCATCATATCGAAAGAAATCATTGCCGTATATTTTTTCAGTTCATCATTATTTCTAGCTATAATATATGGCAATAAGTGAAAAAATATATTATCTTTGGCATCTTCCATAGATTCTTGCGATATTCTATGGTCGATATAAGGAAACTCAATTTTATCTATCATATACGCTCCTAACAGCTTGATGTTTAGCTCTTTGAAATTCAAAAACAAATGTAGCAAAAAAGATTTAAATATAGTTTAAAAAGAAAGATAAAATACCTTACTAGTTGTAAGTTGTTGATATGTCATCGATTTTATCGACGATTTTTAACTCGTACACGCAGAAATTGTTTAGTATTGATAAATTATGCGGTTTTAAGACAAATCTACTTACGTATGCGAAAAAATACGGAACATTTTGATTGTTATATTGATAATGTCTTGCAAATAAAGGATGTTAAAAGATTTTTACCTACATCAGCAGCAACACCTAATGATAAATTTTTTACTTTGTTAAGAATTGTATCGTTTTCGAGGGCTTTTAGAAAATCTAGACCTTGTGATGTAATTCTAACTTTAGCTCCATTTGCAGGAGTTGGCATTGTGAATTGTTGTCCTACAAAAAAACAAACACCTAGTTCCTCAATAAGCCTTGTATCTTTAGCTAAAAAGAAATGTCCTACAAACTTATTATTGAAAGAAGAAGTTTCTTTAGTTATTTCTTGTATTTTTTTTGCAAGCACATCCAACTTCATAAAATAGTTTTCATTATCTGCCAGTGTTTGTAAAATGATTTTAATTAGTTCCATATCTTGTTTCATTATTTTATCCTTATGCTTTTTATTAGATAAAGTATATTTATCTCTTGCTTAATGTCAATTTTTAGATGTAGACTTACACTAGATTTATTTAAAATTCTATTTGGGAGAAAACTATGCCAAATAAAGAAGAATTAATTGAAATTTTTAGAAATAATGTAAGAGGAAGAGTTCCTATTGTTGATAATATGAATCAACGTCACGATGGAAGGAATGGGCACTGGCTTGAAGCACAGTTTAGAATTACACATAATGCAGACAATTATGCTGATATTTTCGGATATGAATTAAAAAATGAAACAACGTCAAAAACAACTTTTGGCGATTGGTCTGCTAATGAATATATTTATAAGGATCCTAGATATTCAGATGTATTTAATAACAGAACAACCATTCAAAATAGAGATTTATTCTTATCAATATTTGGCAAGCCTATCTTTTAACAGTTTTCAAGAATTTATATTATGAAAGAACATTGATGACAATTACAAAAAATAAATTTCAATAAAAAAACAAATATAGAGGATGAAGAAATTAAATCTTTTTCTGCTGGTAATCATAAATTGCCACCAGTAGATGTTCAGAAAATTATAAGAGTTGTATCTTTTTGAAGCCAAGAAATATTTAATTTTGCAGAATATTCTCAAATTTATGAAGATGTAAATGGTTATATCTCAGCACATGAGCTAGAGTACAGTTATTCTAAAAAGACCCCATCATTGTAAAATAGTGGGATTTTTGATTAACTAACTTACAGCAGCTTCCAAAATAGAAACAGTTTTTAAATTTGGGTTTATTTCAGCTGTTATTCCATAAGGAAGTATGAGCTGAGGAACAGTATGTCCGAAATCCATATTAGTTACAATAGGTAAGTCCTGTCGTTCATATTCCTTACAAACCATTAAAAAAGCCTCATCAAATTCGGCATATTGACTTTGCCAATTTGTTTTTTCTTTCTGCTCTTCAGGTAAAAACTCTCCTCCGGGACGAGCAAATAGAATACCATTGATTCTTTCAAGAATTCCCATTGCTCCCAACGTACGAAGGAAACAAGTCGTCAAATCTGGAGAAGGATTATCCTCTGAATTTTCCAAAAATAGTATTGTATCATCAAAATCAGTAACAGCTGGAAATAAAGATGTTCCATTTACGCATTCCATCAAACTGTCAAAGCAACCACCCAGCAATTTCCCTTGAACTGTTTTGCTTCCCTGTATGTATCTCCAACCAGTGCTTTTTGTTCTGGGACGCATAATATGCTCTTTTCCCCATTCAACTTTGTCAATAATATACTCATCACTTTCTGGCAAAGTACCGATTGGTGCTGTGCTGAAAAGTGTTTTTTTTGTACTTTCAATAATAAATTTAGGAATTCCGCCATTCTCAGCATAACCAAACATCGTACAAGGGCTATAAAAAGATTCCAAACCAGCCTTATAACACATCAAATGGTTAATTGTAGTATCACTCATTCCCAAAAAAATCTTAGGATTATCATGAATTGTTTGAAAATGCTTATCATTCATGTGACGCAACAAACGAATGGTATCATCGCCGCCGACATTACAGAGTATCGCTTTGATTTCAGGATTCTCAAAAGCTTCCATTAAATCGGCTAAGCGCCATTCTGGATGTTCGTAAATATCATTTTCGGAAGCTAAAGAATGGGATGTTTCAATGACATTGACACCGAACGCTTCCTTAAATTGATGAACCCCCTGTTCATATCGTTTCCTAAAAACGGCTGCTCCTCCCCATGATAAGGAGATGGTCGCAACTGTATCTCCAATGTTTAATGCTTTGGGTTTGATAAGCTGTTTCATAAAACACCTCTACTTAAAAATATATGTTAAGCAAAATATTAGTATGCTTTTCCTTTATTTTTATTTAATACATACATAGTTTGTTTTCTTTTTCCTTTCGATTTATGATTTATAATATTTTCATAAATCTTCATAGATTTTTGACATAATTCTTTGTAGTCTTTTATTCCGCTATCAGCATATTTAACCAAGTTTGAAATAACTTGAAATTCTAAATAGTTTAGAATTTTAGCTTCTTCCGCAAAAAAGATGTTATTACTCTCTCCACGGGTATTTGCTTCGTATGTACTATATTTTTTCTCAACATTTCTTTTCCATTTTGACGCTGTATTCCAAATTTTTTGCACTTTGGCATCCTCGAATTCATAATCATAGGAAACGGTCTGAACATTTAAAGGTGACAAAGCCAATTGCTTAGTATAAGCCATATCATGGAATTTAGAAAACGGTGTGATTTTAAGATTATCAATTAAATAAACTCTTTTATTGTATAATCTTGTTTTATCAAAAAAATCTAAAGATTCTTTTAATTCCTTAACTGTAGAATAAGGATCAAACAGAATATATCCGACTTCTATGTTAAAACCATTTTGCTCCAGAATATCTAAACATTTTTTATTGTTTTCGACACTTGTTGGTTTTTTAAAACGTTTTAGCTGTTCTTTTGAACCAGACTCAATACCGACAAAGACCTGATTTAGTCCCGCCTCCATAAAAACAGAACTTAATTCGGCCCAACGAGGATTAATAACATCTGCTGCACGAGTATTAAAATAAAAATTCATATCTTGAGAAATGATACCGTTTCTTTTAGCTTCAGATATTTTTTCTGCGATACTGATAGCCCGGTCAAAATTTCCACCAATAAAATCTTCATCCGTAAAATACGGCATTTTTACGCCAATTTTATCCAATTCTATAATTTGTTTTAAAATCTGTTCTTCGGAAACGTTTCTTCTGGTTTTATTAGGATATTTTCCCGGAATATAACAAAAAGAACAGCCACCGTACAAACAACCTCGACTCCCCTCTATGCGGAACGTTCCTTTTTTAGATTTCAAAAAATTAATAACTTCTGGAAATCTCTCGGGCATAACGATATCATTGGCATCTACCAAAACTCTCGGATTTTTTCTTAAAGAGCCTTCCTTTATATAAGCAATATTTCGTATATCCTGAAAATCTTTTCTTTTATGTATATACTCAACAAGGTCAAGCATTGAGTATTCGCCCTCTCCCAGAGAGCAAATAAGATTGGGGTATTTCCCTAATATATCTTTATATCCAAAGGTTGATAGAGAATTTCCAATCATCATGAATTGCTTTTCAAAATTAATTTTGGGGTATATTTTATCAACAGAAGATAAAGAATTAAATGGGAGCGATAATGCCACTATATCATATTTAGATAAGTCATTATTTATATCCCCATGAATTGATTGTGAATGAAACTCAATATTAGCTTCCGCGTTATTTTTTTTCAAAAATCCAGCAATAACCTCAATTCCTAAGGGTTCATTATATTCGCCAATATCTTCAGCCGCGTCAAACATAAGTATGTTCACTTTTTTCAAATTAGGTCTCCTTTAAGGTTTTGTTAATACTTTGATATATGTTTTTATCTATTTTGTCAAGCATTCTATTGTATGAAAATCATACTATTATATGTGTTTTGTTGAAAAAATAGAAAAATATAGAAAGAATATTGACAAAATAATAAAATACAGTAAACTGTACCCAGTTAAATTAGGAGATACTCATGGAAGATAGAATATTAAATCTTCAAAAAAATGGTATAACTTCTCCTTATGCTTCACAAACCCATAGAAATGCTACAATTAAGGAAGTTGTTGATACGGCCTTTTCCGGAGAAGGTAAAGAATTTATCATAACCGGACGAATTTCATCTGTTAGAAAGCATGGAAGTTTACTATTTTATGATATTGAAGATCAGGAAAGCAAAATTCAAGTTATTTGTAAAAAGGACTTATTAGGCGAATCTGAGTATGCAAAAGTAAAAGATTCTTTTGTTAAAAACGATATCATTGAGGTTCGAGGGCATGCAATGATGTCAAAATCTAACGAACCTTCTATTCTGATTCAAAGTATTAGTATGGTCGCTCCATGTTTGGAAATATTAAATAACCCTAAAGATGTTACCAAAAGATTCTCAAATAGAACGGCGGATATAATTCAAAATAAAGATACGAAAAAAAGATTAATTTTAAGGTCTAAAATTTTATTTCAAACGAGAGCTATTCTAGAAAAGCATGGTTTTCTAGAAACAACGACTCCGATTTTGCAAGGCAAATACGGCGGTGGTAAATCCGCTCCATTTACGTCACATTGTAACGCGTTAAAACAAGATATGTTTTTAAGAGCCACAATGGATTTATATTTAAAGCGTATTGTTGCGGGTGGAATAGAACGTGTATATGAAATAGATAAAGCTTTTCGCAATGAGGCTATCAGCAGTATGTATAATCCTGAGTTTACTTTATTAGAAGCATACGGTGCTTATATGCAGTCATCAGAAATGAGTTCTATCATTCAGGAAGTTGTAAACAATGGACTTAAGGAAGTAAATAAGGTTTTTCCAGATATTTGGAATAATGATTTTTCTTGGAAACGTGTGAATTATAAAGATGCATGTAAAGATATCCTCGGTATAGACGTATCAAACAGTAAAGATTATCAAGGAATTATGGCACAGTGTAAACAGCGTCGATATGATGTGAGTGCGTGTGATAATTTATCAGATTTGCATAACAAAATTGCAGAAACTATTTTAGGTCATCATTTCATTGCGCCTACTATTTTAAATGGACTGCCAACAGAAACATCTCCATTAATGCATAGAAAAGAGGATAATCCTGATGAATTAGACAGGGAGTGGTTTTTTGTAAATGGTATCATGTTTTGTGATTTGGCCAAAGAACTTTCGGAACCGACAGAGCAAATTGAACGTTTGAAAGAACAGAAGTTAGACTTAAAACACGAATATGACAATATCGACCAACGGCACATTCAGGCTCTTCGTCTTGGTTGTCCTTTTATTAGTGGGGTTGGTTTTGGATTTGACCGCTTCCTTCAGGGAATTACGAAAACTCATCATATTCGAGAGAATATTCCATATCCGATTGCTTACGAGGTTTATAATATTCCTACAGAGAATAGTTCTGTTGCAAGGAATGAAAATATAAATATTTCCCAAGTAATAAACCAGAAAATAAACAATCGATAATAATTGAAAATGATATAAATGTTGTTACAATAGTAACAATAATTAAGTGCAAAGGAGGATTATAACGGTGGAAGCCAGTATCACTGTAGAAAAAATTATGAAGATGAATTATCCAGATTTTGTCGGATATATCAATCAATGGAATGTTCTGCCCGGAGCTTATAATACATTATCTAAGTGGGCTATGTTTTCAAGGATGACCGAAAAATCCAAACTACTGCAAATTGCATGTACTACGGGGTTTCAGTCACGAGAATTAAGTATTCTTACGGGATGTCAGGCTTTGGGTATAGATTTGTCAAATAATGCTATTGAGATGGCCCGATATAATAAGGAACATTATGCGCCTAATGCAAATCTCAATTACATTCAGGGTGATGCTCTTAATTTTGATTCCAATGAAAAATTTACGCATGTTGCTATCGGCGCTGGAGCACAGTTCTTTCCTAATCCACAGCAGGCTATCAAAAAGTGTATAAGTTTTCTTAATGATGGGGGATTTTTGTTAGCCTCTCCATTTTACATAATAAATCCAATACCGGAAGATTTGTTAAATTTAGGTCGGAATGTTTTTGGAATAACTCCAACAACTGCCGGATATAAAGATATTATGAACATGTATAAAGGATTGGAAATTATTTATGAGGATAGGAATTTTATATACCAAGAAACAGAAGCAGAGTTAAAAGATTATTGTGAGAGCACAATAACTAGAGCCTGTGAAATTCGTAAAATAAATGATACAAAAATTTATGATGCAATATACAAACGTTTATATCAGGTAAAAATGGCATCTAACCTTTTAAGGCCATATCAAAATTACTCTGTTTTAGTTTTGCGCTATAGAAAATCTGTATATCCCCATCGTTATGTGGAACTGTTCTAATGATTTTAACTGGAGACGCAATTATCAAAGCGGTAAAAAAAGGTGATATATTTTTATCACCTTTTGATGAAAAACAGGTAAATCCAAACAGTTATAACTACCGTTTAGGAAATATTTTAAAAATTTTCACGGGATTTGATGGAGAGAAAGCTCATTTCCAAGAAATTATAATTCCAGAAAGTGGTTATTTATTACAACCTGGCATTATGTATCTGGGCCATACTAAAGAGATTATCGGAAGTAAAAAGTATGCAATGTCATTAATTGGCCGTAGTTCTGTTGGACGTTTGGGACTATTTCTTCAAGTATCTGCTGATTTAGGACATACAACCTCTCAACACCAATGGACTTTAGAATTAGTAGCGACAAAACCCATAATTTTATATCCTAACATGAAAATTGGACAGGTTACTTTTTGGAATAATTGTGGAGTTTTAAAGCCGGATACTTTTACATACGCAAATTTTAATTATCCTTATGAGGCAATTGCAAAATGATTTTGACAGGAGAAGAAATATCTAACCAAGTTTCTATGCAAAGAATTAAAATAAGCCCTTTTAATAGGGAACAAATTACCACTAATTCTTATGACATAAGGTTAGATGATACCCTCATTCGATACACGAGTGATGTTATTGATCCTAAAATTCAGCCAGAATATGAAGAAATAAAGATACCAGAGACAGGTTTAATATTGGAACCACAGTCTTTTCATTTAGGAGCGAGTTTTGAAAAAATTGGCAGCGATTTTTATGTTCCTATTCTACACGCTAAATCAGGAACGGCAAGGAAAGGACTTTTTGTTCATGTTACTTCAGATTTAATTGATATCGGCTCCTATGGAAAATTGACGTTGCAACTTTATGCAACCCTGCCTGTTAAAGTTTACCCGAATATGCTGATTGGTCAGGTTACTTTTTGGAAACCAGAAGGGAATATAAAATTATATCATGGTAAATACCAAGGCAGTGAAAAACCTAGAATTTCAGAAATATATAAAGATTTTAAATAGGCTTGTACAATGGTTTTCGATAAAGAATTAGAGTTTATTGAGAATAATAACTTATCAACTCCTATTTTGTTTTACAGTAGCAGTAAAATAGTTGAAAATCTCAATGTTATAAAAGAGGCCATTTTTTCGGAAAAAGTTGATGTTTATTATGCCATGAAAAGCTGTTATGATAGTTTGGTATTAGATTCCCTATCTTCTCGTGTTTCTGGTGCTGAGGTGATGTCAGAGTTGGAATTTTGTTTAGCTGAAAAACACCATTTCAAATCTTTTATTTTAAATGGTATGGGTCGAAGTTATGATTTGTTAGAGCGTGTTGCTCTTTATCCAAATTCTACTATTATTGTTGATAGCGAACGTGATTTGGAAAATATTTCAAAAATTTTAGAAACAAATCCAGAAATAAAAAATCTTAAATTAGGAATTCGATTGATATTTAAATTGGATGATGAAGAATATAAATGTAATAATTATTTTCAGTTAGAACATAAATTGGGGCATGATATTTCATCTTCTTTTTGTGCAAAATTTTTCCGTTTTTGTTCCAGTCATAACAGAGTTTCTTGGGATTTGCTTCATACTCATTTTACAATTAATGAAAAAATGCCCTTTATTTATCAAAAGATAATGCAAGAAATAAAGCAACAATTAGATAAATACGAAACTATTTATAATTTATCGCCGACACGAATAGATGTTGGAGGTGGTTTTGAAATATACAATCCTAAAGAAAAAAATGTTTTTTCTAATTTGTTTAAGCAAATTATTTTGACGTTTAATAAGCTATTTCCAAATTCGCGTCTTATTATTGAACCCGGACGCTTCTTATCTGCCTACTCAGGGTATGTCATTGGAAAAGTTTTAGATATAAAAAATAAATCAGGAAAAGTATGGATTGTTACAGATATTGGAACGAACGCTCTTATTCCCAACGGAAATGCTAGGTATTGTTTGTATTATCCGCAAGAAGAAGTTAGCGGTATCAAAGTTGGTATAACGGATGGGATAACTAGCCCTGTCAATAATATCATATATGAGACATACCTGAAAGAGATACCAAAGATAGATTCATATATAGTAATTGGAAATGTTGGAGCATACGTTGATGTTTTTGGGTCATTCTGGGCATACAGCCCATTTAAAATAGCTCACATAAATGAAAAAATGGAAATAAGAATTCACCGATCTCAAAATGATGTTCAGCAATTGCAAAATGTTATTCTGAAATAACGATTATTTTTAGGGACGAATACGGATTAAGGTAAATACGTTTCTATGATTATCTCTATTATAGGTATATACAAAAAAGTTGACAAAACGCATTTATTGTGTTAAAAAAACGTTAAATTATTACACTTCACTTTCAATTAGTTTACAACCATCTATATTTTTTTAAATATAGATTAATGGATTATAAGGATTTTTCTATGCCTAAATATGATAAAAAAGAACTTGATAGAGTAAATGCATGGCCTTTTGAAGAAGCCAGAAAAATTTTACAAAGATTAGGAAATAAAGTACCAGAAAAAGGGTTTGTATTATTTGAAACTGGTTATGGCCCTTCAGGCCTTCCACATATTGGAACTTTTGGAGAAGTTGCAAGAACGAGCATGGTTCGTTACGCATTTGAGCAATTATCTGATATTCCTACCAAGTTATACGCATTTTCCGATGATATGGATGCCCTAAGAAAAGTTCCAACAAATGTCCCTAATCAGGAAATGCTTCAGCAATATTTAGGTCATCCATTATCATCCATTCCGGATCCTTTTGGAAAATACAATAGCTTTTCTGAACATAATAATAATATGTTACAAAAATTTTTAGATTCATACGGTTTTAATTATGAATTTAAAAGTTCTACAGAAATGTATAAAAGTGGTGTTTTTGATGAAAAACTGATTCGCATCTTAGAAAATTATGATAAAATTATGGCTATAATGTTACCGACATTGGGAGAAGAGCGGAGAAAAACATATAGTCCCATTATGCCGATATCTCCGTCCACAGGAGAAGTTTTGCAAGTTCCTTTGTTAAATGTAAACCCATCAAAAGGGACTATTGCGTTTAAAGATGTTGACGGTAGAGAAGTAGAACAAAGTATTCTAAGCGGTAATGCAAAATTGCAGTGGAAAGCTGATTGGGCTATGCGCTGGGCAGCCTTTGATGTAGATTACGAGATGTCTGGTAAAGATTTATTGGATTCTGTCAGATTATCAAGTAAAATTACCACTAAATTAGGGGGAAGGCCACCTGTTGGATTATCCTATGAACTGTTTGTTGATGAACAAGGACGTAAAATTTCTAAGTCTATTGGTAATGGTATCAGTATTGATGAGTGGCTTCGATATGCTAATCCTGAAAGCTTGGCCTTATTTATGTATAAGAAACCTACCTCTCAGAAAAAGTTACATTTTGACGTTATTCCCAAGCATGTAGAAGAATATTATCAATATTTGGAGGCAAGTAGGACGCAATCAGATTTACAAAGTCTTAACAATCCTGTCAGATACATTCATAGGGAAAAAGATTTACCTAATGAACGTTTGCCAATGTCTTATAATTTATTATTAAATCTGGCTAGTGTTGCAAATGCAGAATCTAAAGAAGAATTGTGGAATTATATCAGTTCTTATAATAATGCTTTGTCTCCAGAAAATTCTCCTGCGTTAGATCAAATTGCCGGATATGCAATTAATTATTATCAGGATTTTGTAAAGCCTCAGAAACAATACAGGATACCAACTGAATTTGAAAAAGCTGTACTCAATGAAATTTCGGATGGTTTAACGGTTATCCAGACACAGCAACAATCTGAAAAAGATATTGAGACATTGGTGTATGATATTGGTAAAAAGCATTATGGACAGGAAAAACTTAAAGATTATTTCAAAATGCTTTATGAAACTATGCTTGGACAACAGGAAGGTCCGAGAATGGGTACTTTTATAGCTGTATATGGTATTGATAAAACTAAGACTTTAATTAGTAAAACAGTAAGAGATGTTTCAAATAACAATTCAACAGTGCTAAATCAGCAAGTAATAAATAAGCTGAAACATACCCGTTAATTATATCAATCTTAGTAAAAAAAATCTCCATTTTATATGGAGATTTTTTTATGTCTCATTTCTTTAAATGGTCTTTTCCTCAGACCAAAATTTACCGGCAGAAATAAAATTCCGCTCAAAATACAGTCTAATACATTGAAAAACAACAATATTTTTTTAAAAAGTGCTTGCGTCTGGTCATGGATATGTCAGTATAGAAGTATAAGGTAATTAATTGAATGAAAGGAAAATATTATGGATATTAATAAATTTTATGAAAGTTATGAAAAACCGGAATTTATTGATGAAAGGCTTGAGAATGTTGTAAGTGCCTTAGTAATAGCGAGGGGTAAAGGTTTCAATGAATATCTTGAGAAACAGCAACAGGAACTGAAAAGATTTTTCTTCAAGACCCTTAATGATGTGGTGATGACTCCTGAAATGGAAATGACTTTCCCTATTTGGGTTTTTGATAATGTGGAAAAAGTTACTGATTACAATGAGTATAATAGCCGGTTGGTTATTGATGAAAATTTAGATAACATTGTTGAAGATGATAATGTGAAACTCCATTGGAGAGTAAGCTATTATGATAAAAATAAAAATTTATGTGATAGCAAGAAACCGCAGAATATTTCTGTAACAGAAACTTCAATTGAAGAAATTATAGCTCAAAGAAAAGATATAGAAACTCTCTATAACAATCCTTGCTACGAATATTGGCTATTATTATATACAAAATCAACAGCTCAAGAATTTATAAATTCCGAACAATGCTGTAAAGAAGCGATGAAAGCCATTAATAATACATACGGAACCAAGTTTAAAGATTTAGATAAATTTAAAAGTGCTGAAAACATTTTCGATATTGTTAAAAATGATTTACCCAAAGCTATTCAGAATGCTAAATCATTAAGATTAGATGACTATAATAGCACATATACTAATGCTCTCATTATTTTTGAGGAAATTATAAAAAACACTCAAAATAATAGTTAAAAGCTATTTCCAGTCATAACACATCAATATATCATCAATTTTATCGCCAATTTCTTACTCGTACACGCAGAAGTTGTCTGATATTGATAAATTATGCGGTTTTAAGGCAAATCTGTTTACGTGTGCGGAAAATGCGGAATGTCGAAAGTGTAAAATATATTTTACAAAAACCTTTGTTTTGTAGATTTTGTTAAATGTATTTTACAAAATCGTCTACAAATAATAACAATAAGACTTTTTAATAACTTGTTTAATAAACAATTATCTTGTTGAACTTTGCTCTTAACATCTATATCATTCAAAAACAGGTAATGTAGTTGGAATTTATAGATAGATATGTTGTTAGAAAACAATTTAGCTTGTAATGTAAATAAAAGTAACGTAATTAGTCCTTATATTTCTGTAAATAGAAATATGAATAGCGGACATTATCTTTATTTATGTATAAGTAAACAAACGGATATTAATGAAGAAAATATTTTACAATATAACAAAAAATTACTTGATACATTGATAAAAGACAGGACAACAGGGCGCAATATCATATGGGCTACTTCTGATTATGAAGAATATGGTGATGCATATGGCTCAAACTGTGAAATTCTTTCAACTTTGATTACAGGAAGTAGGAATAAAATTATTCGCCCAAGAGCTGCTAAATCACGAGATAATCAACTAAATCGTACCAGAGAAAAAGCCGAAGTATTTACACCATCTTGGATTTGCAATGCTCAAAATAATTTAGTTGATGAGCAATGGTTTGGCAGAGCTGATGTTTTTAATCTTACTAGAGATAAACAATGGAAGGCAACAAAAGAAAAGATTGTTTTTCCTAACGATAAAAAACATACATGGCAGAAGTATGTTGATGGCAACCGCATGGAAATTACTTGCGGTGAAGCTCCATACTTAGTTAGCCGATATGATACGGTTACTGGCAAATATATTGAAATTGAAGAGCGTATAGGTCTTTTAGATAGAAAGTTGCGTGTAGTTAATGAAAATACCGAAGATATGAAAGACTGGTATAAATGGACAGTTCGTGCATTTCAGAGCATTTATGGTTTTGAATATCAAGGGGATAATTTGCTGTTAGCACGAGAAAACTTACTATTTACCTTTATGGATAATATGAAATTTAAATTTAATATTTTACCAAATACAAAACAATTACAGGAAATTGCAACCATAATATCTTGGAATATATGGCAAATGGATGGTTTAACTTATACAGTTCCAATGTGTGATATGGCTAGAAAGAAGGAACAATTATCATTTTTTGACAAAGAAAACATACCTCAATATTGCAAAATCAAAGATTGGCGCTCAAAAGAAATAATAACATTTAAGTCATTGTTGGAGAAAGCATAATGGACACAACTGTTTTGGATGAGATTATTGTTGGTCGTGTTGAACCTTATATTTATGCTTTTAAGACAAATACCATTCCTAATTATCTTAAAGTTGGCGATACATATAGACCTGTCTCGGAAAGACTTAAGGAATGGAAAAAACATTTTCCTGATTTACAAAAAGAGTTTGAAGATAAAGCAACAGTAAATAATGAAATATTTTTTAGGGATTTTGCTGTCCATCAATATCTTGAAAAAGAATTGAATAAAATTCGTTTACAAAAATCTGATATAAAACAAGGTATTTACTATTCGAATGAATTTTTTAAGGATGCTGAAAAGCGAGATGTTGAAAAAGCTATAGTGGATATTACTGACAGTTATCACTCTGTTCCAAATAAGTATCAATATTATAAAACCGACGATAATATGCCAGTTATTACTGAGTATAAATCTACAGGTTATTGGAAACCAAGACCAAATCAACAAGAAGCAATTGATAATTTTTGTAAGGCAGTTAACAATGGTCGTACTAATCTCTTAATGTATGCCGTGATGCGTTTTGGTAAATCATTTACCTCTATGTGTTGCGCAAAAGAGATGCCAATATCTGATGGTACAAAAGGGGCTAAAATCGTTCTGGTAGTGTCAGCAAAAGCTGATGTTAAAGAAGAATGGAAAAAAACAGTTCAAAGTGCAGATAATTTTCAAGAATATAAGTTTTTAGATAGTGAACAATTGAAAGAAGAAAATATTATAACCAATACTTTACAAGAAGGCAAAAAAATTGCTATCTTTTTGACTTTGCAGGATTTACAAGGTCTTGAAATTAAAGAAAAGCACAAAGAAGTGTTTGAAAGTCAAATAGATTTGTTGATTGTTGATGAAACACATTATGGAGCAAGAGCTGAACAATATGGTAAAGTTCTTAATGCAGTAAAGTATGAAGGAGATGTAAAAGATAAATATACTTCGAAAAAAACAGATGCCGATATGGATGATTATATCGAAAGCGAAGTAGCTGATGAGCAAATCAAGCAGTTGAAAGCCAAAGTCAGATTGCATTTATCTGGTACACCATATCGCATTTTGATGGGAAGTGAATTTTCGAAAGATGATATTATTACATTTTGCCAATTTTCTGATATAGTCAAAGAGCAAGAAAAATGGGATGAAGAGCACATTTTATCTGATGAAATTAAAGAATGGGATAATCCATATTATGGTTTTCCTCAAATGGTAAGATTTGCGTTTAATCCAAGTAAAGCAGCACAAGAAAAGTTGCAAGAATTAAAACAATCAGGGGTAAGTTATGCGTTTTCAGCATTACTTAAGCCAAAATCCGTCCAAAAAGCAGATAATGGTGACCATAAAAGATTCGTTTTTGAGAAGGAAGTTCTAGAATTATTTGAAGTTATTGATGGTAGTAAAACAGATGAAAATATATTAAGTTTTCTTGATTATGATAGAATAAAACAAGGCAAAATGTGTCAACATATTGTTTGTGTTTTGCCATATTGTGCTTCTTGTGATGCTTTAGAAGAGCTAATTAAGAGCAAGAAAAGCAAATTCCAAAATTTAAGTAAATATGAAATCGTTAATATCTCAGGAGTAGAGAAATTTAATCTGTATAAAAGTGTTACAGATGTTAAAAATAAAATAAAAAAATGCGAAACAGAGGGTAAAAAAACACTAACACTAACGGTTAATCGTATGTTGACAGGAAGTACTGTCGAACAATGGGATACAATGATTTATCTCAAAGACACATCATCACCTCAAGAATATGACCAAGCAATCTTTCGTCTTCAAAATCAATATATAAAGAAAATGGTAGATAAAGATGGCGAAGAAATTAAATACAATATGAAACCACAAACATTGTTGGTTGATTTTGATCCACATAGAATGTTTGTTATGCAAGAACTAAAATCACAAATATATAATGCCAATGTTGAAGAACGAGGCAATTTAAGATTAAAAGAGCGGTTAGAAGAAGATTTAAGGATATCTCCAATTATTGCATTTAATAAAGATAAAATAAATAAAGTTGAACCAAGCGATATATTAAATGCAATCAGTCAATATTCAAGTAATAGAAGTGTTGTTGATGAAGCAAGAGATATTCCTATTGATTTATCCCTCTTAAATGTTTCCGAAATCAAAGCAGAAATTGAAAAACAGGGTGAATTAGGTTCTAATCAAGGTTTTACTATTGATACAGTAGAAGGTGATGATACAGATTTAGATACACCTTCTACCCCAGATTCTCCTGAAAATCCTCAAGAACCTAAAAACACACCTCAAGAAGATAACAAAACCAGCTCAAACAAAGAGATAGAAAGTATTAGAAACAAGTTTAGAACCTACTATTCCCGTATATTATTTTTCTCTTTCTTATCAAAAAGCAATGTTTCATCTTTAGATAACGTGATTTCTGTTATTGATAATGCTGATAATAGAAGAATTGCTGAAAACTTGGATTTGCAAAAAAATATTTTAATATTATTAAAAAATAATATTAATGTTTTTGTATTGAGGCAATTAGATTATAAAATTCAAAATATAAATAAATTAGCAAACGATTTGACTGTTGACCCAATAGAAAGGGCTATTAGAGCAATTAATAAATTTAATCGTTTGTCAGCATCGGAAGTAACGACACCTCAGAAAGTATGTGAGGACATGATTTCATTGTTGCCAGATGAAAGTTTTACAAAGCTCAAAGAAAAAGGTATTGTGATGTTGGATATAGCAAGTAAGGCAGGCGAATATGCAATTGCTATTTGTAATAGGTGTAAACAGCTTGATATTGATATTTCATTGATTGAAAATTCAATATTATCTATACCAACATCTAAAGTTGCTTATGAATTTACTCGTAGAATTTATGAAGTTTTAGGTCTGAATACAGATTGTATTGCAGAAAGATTTACTTCATATGATTTATTAAAGATTAAAAATACGAATAATAATATTGATTATCAAAAGGTATCAGATATTATTTCACAAAATAGAAGATTTAATACAATTCAATTAGATGCCCAAATTACGAAAGAAGGTGATAAAATGAAAATAGAGGTAGTTGTTGGTAATCCCCCATACCAAGAAGAAACGAAGGTAGATAGTAAAACCAACGGACAGAATCCTAGAACAAATATTTTTCAATTGTTTCAATATATTGCAGAGAAAATTACCATAAGTAGATCTGTTTTAATTTATCCAGGTATCAGATGGATGCATCGTTCAGGGAAAGGCTTAAAACAATTTGGTTTTGACTTAATTAACAATCAAAAACTTGATAAGCTAATTTTCTATCCAGAAGCAAAAGAAATTTTTGATAATTCAGGTATTGCTGATGGTATTTCTATTGTTTCTTTAGATAAAAACAAAACTAGTGATAAATTTGAATATCAATATAAAATAGGTACAACACAAGAAGTTGTACAAAGAAGTAATCCCGGTGAAATATTATTTGTAATTAATCCTAAAGATGCTCCAATAGCAGATAAAATTGAAAGATTTGTATATAATAATAAGCTTAAATATTTAAATGATAGTATTTTATCTCGTTCGCTTTTTGCTATTGAAAGTAATTTCATCGAAAAAAATATTTCAAATGTTAAGCCATTCACAAAAGGAACTGTTTTGGCTAAGGATGAAGTTAAACTTTTAACCAATGATAAATCAGGGTCGTCTGGAAGAAGTCAGTGGTATGTTATTAATAGATCTTTGATACGAGAAGGTAAAGAATACATAAAAAAATGGCAAGTTGTAGTTTCTAGTGCACATCCTGGTGGGCAAGAAGGAAGAGATAATCAAATAGAAATAATAGATAACAAAAGTGCATTTGGCAGAGCTAGAGTTGCATTAAAATCTTTTGAAAATAAGAAATCGGCTTCTAACTTTTTCAAGTATTGTAAAAGCAAAATAGTAAGATATGCATTTCTATTGTCTGATGAAGCTCTAAGTTCTTTGGCTAAATTTGTACCTGATCTTGGCGATTATGAAAATAATACAATAATTGATTTTTCAAAAAATATAGATGAGCAACTTAAAGAAAAGATGCAATTAAGTGATAAAGAAATGAAATATATTGAGGAATTAATTGATAAATCTCATTAAAATTTATAAAATAAAAAATTAAACCAATAGAGTAAAAATATATTAAGATTTCTCTAGAAGCTTTAAAATCAGTCATATTCTCAATGTTTATTGTCTTCAAAATTAGTATATTCCTCAACATTAGCTTTGATGTATTGGTGTTTGCCATTGGGGCTGTTGGGGCAAGTTCCGCCAGTTGGAGTTAAGGCTTTATGCCCGCACCATTGGCAAACAAAACCACGGCGGTGAATTAAATCCTTCTTCAGTCTTTCTAAAATTTCACGAATGGCTTTAACGTCATCTTTTTTCATTTTTTGATCTCCTAAAATTAGTTTGTTTTTATATAAACAAAATTATTAAACGCCTGATTTTCCTTTGTTTTATTTAATTTTAAACTTGCAATTTGCGGTGGAATATGATATAATTAATTATATTCGAAGTTGAATCGATTCGTTAATTTCGAATATGAAATCACTGACATATAAGCCTTATTTAGTCTGCTTTTTCATCAGAGCAGATAAGGTTTTTTATGTTTTGAAAGTGAGGTGTGATATGCTTTACATTACAAACGTAGAAAATAAGTTTTGTAGGGCATATCACTTACCTCAATCCGCAACTTTTGAGAGCCTTGGTTAAATACCTCGGCTCTTTTTTTTATTTTAAAGGAGTAAAAAATGAATACAAAACGCATTGCAGAGCTAAACGATAAATTTAGGACTACTCTAATCGGTGGCAAAGTTGTTTTAACAAGTGGGATTGCTAGCCTACCAACCGAACAGCAACAAGAGATTATAAATAAAGTAAAAACATTTAATATCTTTACCGAAGACAATGATCCTTATGGTGAACACGATTTTGGCTGTTTTGAATACCACGGGCAACAAATTTTCTGGAAGATTGATATGTATGATTTGAATTATGAATACTACTCGCCCAATCCAGAGTTAGAAGAAGTAACTAATAGGGTTTTAACAGTTATGTTTGCGAGTGAGTATTAATATGAAACCTTTTAAGCAAGGAGCCTTAGACCGTTTTTGTAGTGTATATTCGGGAATTAACTCATTAGTTATACTTGGATATGACTTATCACAAAAAAAAGCTCAAGCCTTATATGACTATGTTATCGACCAGTTAGAGTGTTATAGCTCATTTTTTGATGTTGCCGAGAATGGAGCTGATTATAAGAGATTGGAGCAAATACTGACTTTTATAAACGATTATCTAAAAACAACGAAACAGCCTCAAATAAAATTTATGCGCCCATTTTATAATAACAAGCTGAGTTTTGAGGAGATAGTTAATCAAATGGAGCAACTCAAATTTGATAATGCTGTGATAGTTAGGGTTAAGTGTAAGGATTGGGATCATTACTCTGTTTATAAAGGTCTATCCAATAACAAACTAAGATTTTTCGATAGCGATGGTATGCCTAGTATCAATCTAAATAGTATATCCCATAAGAGAGGAGAGAAAAAATATCAACTAATGATACGCCAAATCTACTGTATAAACAAGGTATACCGCGATTACACAGCCTCAAAAGTGTGCAAACCAAATCGAAAGCCCGATTAATTGCACATCTGTGAAGCCGAGTCATAAATTTAAATTTCACACATAGGAGATAAAAAATATGATTTTCAATTACAAAAGAGTTTCCACTACTGACCAGAATACCGAACGCCAACTATTAAATGTTGCTTGCGATAGGGAGTATGTCGAAAAAATCAGTGGTAAAAATATCAACCGTCCCGAACTTCAAGCGATATTACTCAATATCCGTGCCGGTGATGTTGTTAACGTTCATTCTATGGATAGATTGGCTCGTAATACAAAGGATTTGCTGAATTTGGTCGAAGAAATAACCAATAAGGGAGCTAAAATCGTATTTCATAAAGAAAACTTGATATTTGCACCCGATAAACAAGACCCATATCAAAAAATGATGATGACAATGCTTGGAGCTGTGGCAGAGCTTGAACGTAATTTAATCTTAGAGCGACAACGAGAAGGTATTGCGTTGGCTAAACTCAAAGGTAAATATAAAGGTGGACAACATAAACTAACCAACGAACAAGTTGCAGGGATAAAAGAGCTTGTAAATAATCACACACCCATAACAGTAATAGCCAAACAATATAATGTTTCAAGAAGGACGATTTATAATTATTTAAATTGTGTTAGTTAGTTTTAATATCGCTGATAATATTATTTAACACTTCAACGCCTTTTCCACCAGCAAAAGCACAATCGTATATTTTAAGAGCTTTAAGGTGCAAAAAATTTATAAAGAGGTTCCTATATGGTGTTTCAATATTTTTTCCGCACGTACCAGAATAAGTAGTTTTACCGCCATATAATGCCTTGAAAGAATAATGTATTGCAGATTTTAAATCAAACTTTTCTCTGACAACAAAAGGTCTTATTCGATATTCTGGAAAATGTTTTTTTATTTTTATGGATATTTTACCTTTTTCCCAACGAGTTAATGGTCTGAAAAATATGCCGTGTATATGCGGTGTCATTAATATCCCTTCATCAAAGTAACGTCCTCTTGGAAATTCATCTAAAGCCACATTAGCAATGTAGTCGTAACCTTTTAGTATTTTTTTGATTTCTTTACGAAATAATGGATAATTGAAATCCCAATTGTCTTTTCCAAAATTGAAAGTATCAACGGCTATAGTAAACATTGAAATATTTTCAACACCAATAATTGGCTCTAGGTGAGTAAATACTATTTCTGAAAAGTTATATAAAGCCATAGGCTGCATCATACCGTATCCATTATCGCTTCTTACATATCTTATTAGTTTATTTTTTCTAAAGATATCCTTGCAATATAAATCAATAGCTCTATTTAATTTCCTTAATTGCAATACTGCGTTATGTTCGAATTTATCTGCGAAGTTAGTCATAGTAGTTGTCCTTAATATAAACTGCATTAATGACTAAATGTGGTTGTATACATTTATGCAGTTTTTGGGGTGATGTAAAAACGTTGTTGAACAACGTTTCGCAAATAAGGGGATACTGCTGTACCCCCTTATCAAAAGATAAACTATAAGTCTTCGAACTTATAATTTTGTTTTTCCAAGCGTTTAATGAGTTTTTTATCAATACTCATTTGGACTTTATCCTCACATATCCAAAGGACAAAGTTTTCATCCTCAAAGTCATACTTGTTGCAAAGATCAATAAGTTCTTCTGAAAAAGTTTTAGAAGATTGTTTGTCTTGTTTTACAGAAGCAGAAATATGACAATTATGGAAGCGATGTTTTCCTTTATCGTTTTCATCGTCATCTTCATCTGCAAAATCACATTCATCTTTATCTTCTTCGGAATCATCATCGCTTATTTCCTCTGCATCAGTTTCGCTATCATCATCGTCTTCTTCATTCGAAGTATTTTTTGAAGAAGTTCCGAAATCAAACTCAAGCTGTTGTGGCTTTGAAGTTTCTTCCGATTTTTCCTTCTTTTTTCTTGGATTAGCAAAATAGTCAGTACCGAATTCTTCAAGTTGCTCTTTTGCTGTTTCAACATCATAATCTAGCTGCTTAAATTTTTTTAAGATACGAACATAAGTTCTAACACGAGCTTTTGTCCTTTCATCGCAGTCATCGCTAACATTCATAGCCAGCATCACTATATTTTTGTAGCGTTTCTTCTTCATATATTTGATGTTGTTTTGTTCACAGCATTCTTCTATGAACCTATCCTCCCATTCTATCGAAGCTTGATAACAACCAGTGAGGGCTGAATTCAAGTGATTTCTGGGAAGAATATAGCTTTTATCAAATTCGATGAATGCCTTTTGCACTTCATTCAATTGATTTTCAGCTTCTTTATAAATTTTATTTTTTTTCTTGGCCATTTTATAAATCCTTTTCATCTATGGCTTTGCCCTCTTGGTAGAGAATGAGAAAAAGTTGCAACAATCGGTCATATATCTGTTGAGCCTCATCATCAGACAATGCTTCATTCAGATACCACGACTTTATAATTTCCAACTTTCCCATTCGCTACCTTTGGACAAAAATCATTAAAACAAATAACTGATTTTTATTTCAGTTACAATTTTAATGGTAGTAAGTGTATTCTTGTTTTTGCTTTGAAAATAGCTATATTTAATTGCTTTTTTAGCTATGAATGCTCCAAGAATATTTAAGGATTCTTGGCTATAGATAATTTGCTTGTTTTTGTCTAATTTCTTATGTTATAATGTCATTAATTTAATAAAGGATAATTAGTAATGAAAAATGCTGTTATATTACGCCGTGTGTCGACCACTATGCAATCGCAAGAAGGATATTCGTTGCAAAACCAACAAGAAGTATTGAAACAATACTGCGAACGAAAAGGCTTAAATATTATAAAAGATGCTGAACTGGTTGAAAGTTCAACCCGAGGTGAACGCAAACACTTTATGGAAATACTGACCTTCTGTAAAAAACAGCGCGGTGGTGTAGCTTTGGTTTGTTTGAAAACTGACCGCTTAATGCGTAACTTCAAAAATTATACTATGATTGATGAAATGCGTAAAGAAGGACAGTTAGAACTCCACTTAGTGCAAGAAAACTTAGTGCTTGATAAAAATTCAAAGGCTGGGGATTTAACGATTTTAGGCTTAAATGTCGTTATGGCACAAAACTACGTGCTTTCTTTGCGAGACAATGTAGTTAGTGGTATGAAACATCAAGCCGAACACGGTTTTTGTATGTATAGAGCTCCTTTGGGATATTTGAATATTAGAAAACCCGATGGCAAAGCTGATGTTATTGTTGATACAGAACGTGCGCCAATCGTTCAACAGCTTTTTGAAAAATACTCAACTGGTCTGTATTCCTTAAAAGATATGGAAAAACAATGCAAACAATGGGGATTAACCAGTAAATATAATGGTAAATCCTTAAATACAAGTGCGATTCATCGTATTTTGAATAACAAATTTTATATAGGGGAAATGCTTTACAAGGACAGTTTTTTCAAACACCAATATGAAACATTAATCTCGCCAGCATTGTTTCAAATGTGCCAAGATATTATGCACGGTCGTAAACCTGAAGAACAAAAAACACATTTCAAAAGTACGGAAGAACCATTTTTATTTAGAGGGCTGGTTAGATGTGGGGTATGTGGTTGCATTATGAGTAGCTATAAAAAAGTAAAACCGAATGGGAATGAGTATATTTATTTAAAATGTTCTCACTTTAAGGATTGTGATAACCCCCAACTAAGTGAAGTAAAAGCATTAAAGCCTATTGAGGAAGAATTAAAACGCTTATATGTTCGGGAAGAAATCTTTTCATATATCAAAAAAGACTTAGAGCGTATTGTTAACAAGCAAAATGAAGTTCATAATAGAGAAGTAAAGATGGTACGTCGCCAATATGATAATTGCCAAGATAAAATAAAACTATTGCGTTCATTGTTGCTCGAAGGTCATTTAACTCCCGAAGAATACAGAGATATGAATGAGGAATTAAAAAAGGAACAATATGAACTAGAAGGAAAATCAACATCACTAACTCAAGCTGATGAAAACTTCTCTATTGCAATAACAACCATAATGTCATTGGCTAAAAATGCCTACCAAATATTCAAAAGTTCGAGAGTTGAAACCCAAAGAGCGATTTTAAATATTTTACTCTCGAACTTGCAAATTAAGGATAAACAAATCTCGTACGACCTTAGAAAACCTTTTGATTTGATAAATTCTTTAAACGAAAAAACACCCCCGAAAATCGAGGGTGTTGCAATTGGTGATCCCAACGGGATTCGAACCCATATTACCACCGTGAAAGGGTGATGTCCTAACCATTAGACGATGGGACCATCGTAAATGACAAATGGTTTATATATGTATTTTTTTTATTGGTCAAGATTTTTTTTTACAAAATTTAATTTTTTTTCTTATAAATAAATAAAAAATAGTCTTTCTCATTGATTTTGCTAAATTTATACTATTAAACAACATCTAATATTTTTATATAGACAAGATTTCTAAAAATGATATATTTATACTATCAAAAAATTATAATTAAGATTACGTTTAACAAATTAACACTTTTCAAATGAACTCTACAAATCTTCACAGAGCGGTTGCTATAGCTCTTAATGACACTAAAGTCCTAAATATGTCAATGTCTGAAATGATCGACCATGCACTTTTCCATCGCATTATGGGTGTCCCCGGTGTAAATGCCGGATGTCGTTATTGTATAACCGACAAATACATGGAGCTTATTACCGAATATGCGGAAAACATTCTGATGTTTGATCGCAAACGAGGTATTACGGCATTAAAATTTGCGCTTCAGCGAATTGCCAACAGTACGTTGTATCCTTTGCCTCCAATCGAATACAACGATATTCCTCAAGAATATCTGCATCTTGCAACATGTAAAGGTGAAAACGGTATTCCTTCGCAGGCTTGCTACAACTTTTTATTTAAGCACATTAATTTGTGTCTGTCTTTAGAGGAAACTAAAGAGAATGCACAAAAGTTGCTTATAAACCTCATAGCAAACATTCAACCGAACGGAGAACCTGCATATGATGTATACATCAGTGACGGTAGAACTAACGTCAACGGCAAACAATTAAGAGATTGGGCTTATAACACCTTGCGGCTTGACTGCGGACATGACTTTATTTACAGCTCATTTGCAACTCCGAAGCTTTATCGCTGTGTTCCGGAATTTTGGCAACAGTCATGGCTGACACTCGACAAAAAAGGCCTTGCAAAAAGACTCAAAGTCAAAGGTTTGTTCAAAACTCGAAAACTGAAAAAAATGCTTAATATATCTTAAGATTAAGCAAAAAATGCGACCTGTTTAAGGTAAAAAACAATTTATGTCCCTTGCTGTTTTAAGCTTGGGACATTTTTATTTAAGAATGTCCACAGTCGGATTAAGAATACTTATTACATAACTTAAAGGAACGATTTTAATACCCTTTTTATCAACTGTCGGCAACCATTCTTTTAATGCCGCATAAGTTTGTGTTTTCGGATGACCTATTGCAATAGCATAACCATTTTTATTAGCAAGGCTTTCCAATTTTGCCAACTGTCCTAAAATATATTTCTTATCATTTTGATTGTCTAAAAACACATGGCGATGAGCATAAGCAATTCCGCTATCTTTAGCAGCTTTTTCAGCATTTGATTTTGGCGATGTTTTAGAATCTAAAAAATAAAAACCCTTATCTTTTAAAACTTCCATAACCGATTTCATACGTTGATAATCTTCGGTTAATTTACTTCCCATATGATTATTGATACCTTTGATGTCTTTAAATTTTTTGAGCATATCCAACAGGTTTGATTTGATTTCTTCATTAGTCATCTTGGTTGTTAAAACATCCGGCGCAACATCAACAGCTGTTTGAGCTTCCATCGGAACATGAACCATGATTTCCTGACCATTATTTAAAGAATTTTGAATTTGTTCATCAAGCTTACCGGCATAAGTTAAAAATGATACTGTTAACGGAGCCTTTAATGACGCAATATCTGCTGTTCTTTTCAGGCTTACACCCATATCGTCAATAACGATAACAACAGCCTTCTTCTTACCAAAATACAGTGGCTTTCTGGCTGGCATAATTTGAATATTTTTATGTTTTAACGGCTCTTCTTTTACACTTTCATCAATAATATCATCAGGCAACTTTTCTTCATATATATGATCAAGAAGCTTATTCATATCTTCGGGATATATATTTATATCATGACTTACAGATACAAGGTTGGAAATTGTTTCTGCCTTTTCTTTTTGTTCTGCCAAAATAACTTTGCCATATTCTTCATTTTTATATGAATCTGTTATAAAATTACTTATATCACCACACTTTACGTCTTTATTATTGGCGCAAAATTCACTATATGGCGAAATATTTACATCTGATGCAATTATATTTTCTACCGTTTTAGATGTTGTATTATAATCTTGAGATTTTAAACAAAAATATATTACCAATAAACCGATAACCAAAAGCGCAGCCAAGAGATGCAAACCTTTTAGCATCAAAAATCTCAACTGTGTTTTAGTTACCGGTACATGTTCAAACAAAATTTAGTCTCTTTTTCTTAAAGTAGGAAATGCTATAACATCACGAATTGTAGGCGCCGAAGTCAAGAGCATTGCCAATCGATCGACACCCATTCCCATACCGCCTGACGGAGGAAAACCGTTTTCCAAAGCCGTAACAAAATCATCATCCAACATTTGAGCTTCATCATCACCGGCTTCACGTTCGGCAACTTGAGCATCAAAGCGCTCTTTTTGCTCTAACGGATTAGAGAGTTCTGAATATGCGCAACCGATTTCCATGCCGCCGATATAAGCATCAAAATGCTCTACAAGACGCGGATTTTCACGGTGAGTTTTTGCCAAAGGTGAAATATCTCTCGGCATATCCATAACAAGTGTAGGTTGAATCAAATAAGGTTCGACTTTTTCATCAAATACTTCTTGAACAACCTTGCCCCAACATGTACATTCATCAGCATCAACACCGACAGATTTTGCCATTGCTTTTGCTTCATTCAAATCTTCGGTCGCCAATAAATCTATACCGGCATATTCTTTTACCAAATCAACGATTGATTTACGGGCAAAACCTTTTGACAAGTCGATTTCTTCTTCACCGACTTTAATTACTTTTGTTCCCAATACTTTTTCGGCAACATAAGGTATCAATGAAGCAAACAAGTCAGCCATATCATTATAATCGGCATATGCTTGATATGCTTCCAAAGCGGTAAATTCGGGATTATGATTTTTATCAATACCTTCATTACGAAAATTGCGACCTATTTCAAATACTCTGTCAAATCCGCCGACGACCAATCGTTTTAAGAACAACTCCGGAGCAACACGCAAATACAAATCCATATCCAATGTATTGTGATGAGTTATAAATGGTTTGGCACTTGCGCCACCCATAATAGTGTGCAAAATCGGAGTTTCAACTTCCATGAATTCGTGCTCTTCAAACCAACGACGAATTGCCGAAATAATTTGGCATCTTCTTTGAAATGTCTCTTTGCTGTCTTCATTCATGATAAAGTCGACATATCTTTGACGATAGCGAGCTTCAACATCTGTCAGACCATGAAATTTTTCAGGCAAAGGTTGAAGTGATTTTGATATGATATCAAATTTTTCGGCAGCAATCGACAGTTCGCCTCTGGGGGTTCTTCTGACATAACCCGAGATACCCACAATATCACCGACATCAAGATTTTTTAACAATTCCAAATCTTCTTCCGATAAGTGATTTTTGTGGCAAAAGGCTTGAATTTTACCGCTTTTGTCTTTTACATCAATAAACATACCTGAATTGCGAACGGCCATGGCACGACCGGCTACGGTAACTCGGTCTTGAGTATCTGTTCCGGCCTCTAAATCTTTATATTTTTCTTGTAAATCGGCGGCAAAAGAATTAGGTACAAATTTATAAGGATACGGATTGTACCCCTTTTCAATTAAATTATTTAATTTTACCAAACGAGATTCACGATGTATGTTTGTTTCAGTAGACATTTATATTTCCTTATAGTTTCTTTTTTTACATAGCTTTTTCAAATATACGACAAGTGAAAAAATTTTCAACATAAAAATACACTCTTTAAATAAAGTTTGAAAGTTTATTCTTGACACATTAAAAAAAAGAACTAAACTAGAACAAAATTTAATTTATTTTTACTGAAAGGTTTTGCGATATGCTAACTCCAAAACAATATAACCTCTTGATATTTATCAATAAAACCTTGAGGGAAACCGGATGTTGTCCTTCTTTTGAAGAGATGAAAGACGCTTTAGGATTAAAATCAAAATCCGGAATTCATGCTCTTATTGATGCTTTGGTTGAAAGAAACTTCTTAAAAAAACTTCCGCATAAGGCTCGCGCTTTAGAAGTTGTGCGTTTACCAAAATTGAAACCTTCCTGTATTATCGCCGAAGAAAAACTTAAAGAAGAAGCTTTGGCTTCTTCAACAGTCGAAATTCCTCTATATGGTAAAATTGCCGCAGGTACTCCTATTGAAGCAATAGCTGACGAAACAGAAAAAGTCAGTATTCCGTTTAATATGATACACGGCGGAGAATATTATGCTCTTACTATTGAAGGTGACTCTATGATTGAAGCCGGTATTATGAACGGCGATACGGTAATCATCAAAAGAACTAATGTCGCTCACAATGGTGATATTGTCGTAGCCTTGGTTGATGATTGCGAAGCGACCTTAAAACAAATTAAAAAAGACGGACCTGAAGTTTTGTTAATTCCTAAAAATGAGGCATACAAAACAAGACGTCTTCCAGCCAATCGAGTTAAAATTCAAGGTATTTTAAGTTCTCTGATTAGAACTTATCACTAGAATTGAAATTTAAGCTTTTATTCATATCTTTGTTAATTATCGAAAAAAAATTAACAAAGAGGTTGCTTATGAAAATTGTTGCTAAAATTTCGTTTTTGTTGATTATCTTAATTATGATTTTTGCTTGTGTTTCACCAAATGCATACAATCTGAAATTAAATTCATTAATCGGGGCATCAAAAAATGATGTCGAGTCGCAATTCGGACGACCGTCAGCAATCAAAATTTTGAGCGATAATACCGAAATCTTGGCTTATACCAATGTTGACAATCTCTTTGTTCCGTCAGAATTTTATACTTATTCGCAAGGTGACAGAATTTACGGCGAAGACGGATTATTCTCACCATTCTTATCAACATATCTTTTTTCGGATAATCCCGGCGATATAGGTTATGAAGCCAAATATATTTGCAAAACTTTGTTCTTACTGGAAAATAACAAAGTTATTGCGTGGAAGTGGCAGGGAAACAACTGCCAATAACAAAAAATATATAAAAACTTATCTTAAATTAAAGCTATATTAACTAATGTTTGATTGACTCGGTTTAGTATATTAAGAACATCAAAAAGTATTGCGAGTCTTAAAATTCCAGAAGGAAATAATTATAATAAAAAGGTGTACCTAAAATGGATTTTGGGATGGATTTTAGTCAAAATTTTAAGAAAAACTGGCTAATATGGACCAGTGGTTTTGTTGCTTTATATTTTTGTTTTAATATTTTTTGCGGCGATAGAAATATATATCGTTATTTTGAACTGAAACACGAAATTGCTCGAGCAACAGCTCTATCCAAACTTTATGAAGTCAAAAAAGCTGATTTACAACGCAATGTCGATTATTTATCAAATGTTTCTTTAGATGTCGATTTATTGGAAGAACGAGCACGTACAATTCTTAATATGGCTGCCGAAGATGAATTTATAATTTTGGATAGCGAAATTTAATTTATAAAAATCCCCGATTTTACTCGGGGATTTTTATTATATATTTTTCAAAACTTCTTCATGATCACTAAACGGTAAAATTTCTCCTTTTACAGATTGTCCGGTTTCATGTCCTTTTCCGGCTAATACCAAAACATCACCTGGCATTAATGCGGCCATTGCCATTTTTATGGCTTTGCCTCTGCCGGCAATATTATAAGCACCGGGACAACCTACAATAATTTCATTTCGAATATCTTCCGCTTCTTCATAACGAGGATTATCATCCGTTATATAAACGACATCAGCATATTCATGAGCAATTTGCCCCATAATAGAACGCTTTCCGACATCACGATTTCCACCACAACCGAATAAAACATGTAATTTTTCTTTTGTATGTGGGCGTAAAGCTTTCAAAACGTTTTCCAGAGCATCCGGAGTATGAGCATAGTCAATATAAACTGTTGCTCCGGACGGGGTATCAATAACATGTTCCAAACGACCTTTAGCTCCTTTAATATCGCCCATATAATGAATAACATCATCAGGCAAACCGGTTATAGCCGAAAGCATTCCTAATGCACATAATATATTCATAGCTTGAAACTCACCGACTTGAGCTACTTCTATGGTTTTAGGCTGACCAAAATATTCAATTTCCAACACTTGCCCTTTATCTGACGGGGTTGCGGAAAGTAATTTAATGTCTCCGCCTCTTGTTCCGTAAGAAATAACTTTTTGACCTCTTTGACGGCAAACTTCGGCTATTTTACCATAAACATCAACATCTGCGTTTAAAACTGCTGTTCCGTCAGGAGACAATAATTGTTTAAACAAAATCAATTTGGCGTCTAAATATTCTTCAAAAGTTTTATGATAATCCAAATGATCTCTGGTAAGGTTAGTAAATGCGGCAACTTCAAATGTCAAACCGCCCATACGATATTGATGTAAACCATGACTGGAAGCTTCCATTACGGTATAAGCATAATCTTCTTCTGCCAATGCTTTAAGTTGTTTATGGAGAGTAACATTATTCGGGGTAGTATTTGCTGACGGGCATGCTTCTTGAATATCTTTAATAAGCCCCAAAGTTCCTATACTGGCTGCTTTATACCCCATTTTAGTTAAAACCTGACGCACAAAATCAACTATTGATGTTTTACCGTTGGTTCCGGTAACCGCCGCCAAATGTGCGGGAACTTTACCATAATATTTAGCAACAGCTTGAGCATAAGTAAAAGCAGGATTATCAGATCTTATAACAACAACTTCTTTCGGAAGTTTTTCATTATAACTTTCAGGCACAATAACAACAGACGCTCCTTTTGATACCGCATCTTTCACATATTCATCATTATTTAGAGAACCAAACAAATATCCGGCTTTTACTTCTCGAGAATCGGAAGTAATACCTTTTATATCAACTTCCTCTTGCAAATTGGTTATTTTACTTAATTTCATGATACTTTCCTTACTTTTAATAAGATATTGTTATGATTTTAATCAAAACTTGTAAAAAAGTATTTAATTTTTAATATTTGTCCTATATTATTTTACTAAATAAAAAAAATGGAAGGTATTTTAATGAGATATGTTTTTTGGATAGTTTCTTTTATATGGACTTTTTCTTCTGCAGCAAAAGCTTCGGATATTTATCTTTTTTACAATGCTTCAAGTGATTATCTTCACGAGATAGACATTGCAACCGATGAAATCAAAAACGTTTTTAACGGAGAGTTTGGTACTGTTGTGGAAGAATTGCCAAACGAAGTTAAATTTGAAGATTTTTATGTATCTCGATTTCCTGACAAATCTTATGTATTTTTGCTTAATGCACCATTTTCTTGCGGACAAATAGGCTGTGGTTCTGTTTCTTTTGAAAGAGCCGAAGACGGAAAACTTTATGAACTAGACAGCAAAAAACCTCTAAAGTGCAAAACCTATGATTCAGATAAATTATTATGTACCGAAGGCGGATATAAACCGGAAACTGATTTTGACTTTGAAGACAAATCTCGTCCAAAGAAAAAAATATTAAGATACCCTGCTCCCGCCACTGCAAACTAGTTTAAAATTTAAGGTTAACTCTTACAAAATATTAACTTTTAGAAAAAAATGACAAAAAATTCTAAAAAAACTTGATTTTTTTAGAAAAAAGTGTATATTTTCCTAAAATTGTATGTTTTTTAATATGAGGATATGCCATGAAAAAAATATTTATTGTTGCTTTAGCCGTAATGGTTTCTGCTTGTGCTTGTTTTGATTGTCAAGATGACGAACCTATTCGTATTCGTACTTCAAATGAAGCTAAACTTGATTGTGATTATTTTGACGGACGTACTTGCTACAGATATGTATACAAAAAACCTGATCATCCGATTGTAAGACCGGAACCTGTTCGTTATCGTAAATGTCAAAAGGCAAGACCTTCTTGCAACAGCTGTGTTCCTTGTAACTCTTGCAACTCTTGCGAAGGAAAAGTTTCTGAAACTCGTGAACCTGTAGAAGTTGTATACAAAAAAACAACTTATAAAACGGTTTGTGATCCTAAAACAGTTTCTCACGTAAGCTATGAAACTGTTCCTTATGATAAAGCTGACGAAAAATAAGATATAAATATCTGTTTAATTTATTAAAGGCCGCTTATTTTTAAACGGCCTTTTTATATTGTATAAAAAATATTTTAATATTTAATTCTCATCTATTAATCGGCTATATAAAGCATCAACCTCAAAAAAAATCAATAAACTCCAAATTAACTCAAAAAAAACTGCCGCGTTTCAAACGGCAGTTTTTTATTCTATTTTTTATTTTTTCCGACTGTCTTTTCATATATTGTTTCAAACAAAATATATAAAAGCGGAATTACAATCAGTCCCAGAGCCGTTCCGAGTAACATTCCATAAAACACAGGAACACCGATTGCAATACGGCTTGATGCACCGGCACCGGTTGCCACAATCATCGGAAATACACCCAAAATAAAGGTAAAGGCTGTCATCAAAACTGCTCTAAAGCGTTCTTTCGTTCCGACTATTGCCGATTTTACCAAATTTGAACCGTTCTTTTCTCGTTCATCTTTTGCAAATTCGACAATCAAAATAGCATTTTTAGCAGCCAAACCGACTAACAAAATAAGTCCTAATTGAGCATATATACTTAAAGGCAATCCTGTTACAAACAATCCGACCAATGCTCCCAACATAGCCACAGCAACCGATGTTAGCACCGGTAACGGAGTAACCCAGCTTTCATATTGAGCAACCAAGAACAAATAGCCGAAAATAACAGCCAAGCTAATCAAATAACCGATTTGACCTTGAGAGTCTTTTTCTTGGAAACTGATACCTGACCATTCATAACCAAATCCTTTGGGCAAACTGTTACCGATTTTTTCAACGGCCTTCATTGCTTCACCGGTACTTACTGCCTGATTTTGAACAGCTGTAATTGTTGCCGACGGATATTGGTTGTAACGATTAACCACACGAGGTGATAAAATTTTACGTAACGATAAAACACTACCCAAAGGAACCATATCACCTTCTTTATTTTGAACATGGAGCTCTTTGATTGATTCTATATCCTTACGATTTTTCCAATCAGCCTGAAGCATAACTTTGTTAACTTGAGTACCGAAGTTTACGTCATTAACATATGCCGAACCCAAATAAAATTGTAAGGTTGAAAAGATACTACCGACAGCAACCTTCATACTTTCGGCTTTAACACGATCTATATCAACATATATATTCGGAGTTTTAGCCGTATATGTCGTATAAGCATAAGAAACTTCCGGCAAAGCATTTATCTTTGATAAAACAGCCAACAAAGCTTGTTCTATTTCTTGCGGATTATCCGTATCAAGCGATTGAAGTCTGAAGTCCATACCACCGCTCATACCAAGTCCCATAATTGCGGGAGGTTCAAAAAGTTGAACTTCGGCATCAGGAAAAGCTCCCAATTTTGCACGCAGGCGATTTAATATCTTTGTTGAATATTCTTCAGAACTTCTTTCATTCCACGGTTTCAACACAATAAAGGCCATAGCTACGTTTTCACCACGTCCGCCGATCATACTGATACCGGTAATCAACATCAAATCGCTTACGCCTGCTTCTTCTCGAATAATCGGTGAAATTTTATCTACGAATTCTTGAGTGCGTACTCGAGATGCACCTTCGGGAAGTTGGATATTAGCCATAATCACACCTTGATCCTCGGAGGGTATAAATGATGTTTGGCTGATATTTAAAATTCCGCAAATAACAATCAATGCAATACTGTAAACAACAGCAACAACCCCTATTTTGCGACCGAAAAGTCCCACTAAACCTGCATAAGTATCACGACTTTTATTTAATGCTAAATTAAACCAATGAAGCGGGCCTTTTTCCTTTAGCTTAAATGGTTTTAAGATAGTGGCACAAAGTGCGGGAGACAATGTCAAAGCATTAATTGATGAAAAAAATACAGCTAATGATATTGATACGGCAAATTGTTGATAAATCTTACCGGTAATACCACCTAAAAATCCGACCGGCACAAAGATTGCCAACAACACCAACGTTGTTGCTACAATAGCTCCGGAAACTTCTTCCATTGCTTTTATGGTTGCTTCTTTAGGCGACAAGTTTTCTTGTTCCATCAACGCTAACACACGCTCTACTACCACGATAGCATCATCCACTACCAGACCGATTGCCAAAACAAGACCAAACAATGTTAGCATATTAAGACTGTAACCTAATGCTAACATAACGGCAAAAGTTGCAAGCAACGATACCGGAATTGTTAATGACGGAACTAAAGTTGAACGCCAATCTTGTAAGAAAATATAGCAAACCAAAACCACCAAAGCAAAAGTCAAAACAAGGGTTAAAACAACCTCTTCGATTGATGCACTAATATATTTAGTTGAATCATAACCGAAAAGATAGTCGATACCGTCAGGGAAGTTTGCTTTCATTCTTTCCATTTCAGCTTTTAAATTCTTCATGGCGTCAAGAGCATTTGCACCTGTAAGTTGGTTAATCGCAATAGCCACGTTAGGAGCTCCGTTATATCTTGAAGTAGCCATATAACTCTCTTCGCCGACTTCTATACGGGCAATATCTTTTAATTTTACCAAACCGCCATCTTCGTCTGTCCTGACAATAATTTCAGAAAAGTCTTTTACCTCGTTTACACGGCCTTGAGTTTGAAGAGAATAAACTATTTTTTGTTTGCCGTCACCGGGCATACCGCCTACTTTACCGAGCGAAGGTTGATAGTTTTGTCCTTCAATGGCTGCGGTAATTGATTCTATAGGTAAGTTTAAGGCGGCAATTTTATCGGCATCAAGCCAGACACGCATACTCAATCTTGCAGAATAAACATTAACTTCGCCCACACCGTTTACACGCCCCAAATTATTTTTCATATTGTTTTGTACAAAATTACTTAATTCTTGGCTCGACCAACTGTTATCCGGTGAAAATACCGAAATAAAACCCAAAATATTTGAAGAACGACGCATAACTCTCAAACCTTGACGTTGAACTTCACTCGGGAGTTTGGACATTGCTTGTTGAATACGGTTTTGTACTTTTACTTGAGCCATATCCGAATCTATACCGACCTTAAAAGTAACCGTAAGCTGATATGAAGAATCTTCAGAAGAAGAAGACATATATAACATATCTTCAACACCGTTAATTTGTTCTTCTAACGGAATACCGATTGTTCGAGCCACAACTTCTGCCGAAGCGCCGGGATATGTCGCAGAAACAACAATTTCCGGTGGAGTAACTTCAGGATATAGTGCAATAGGAAGTGAAAATACAGATATAAGACCGGCAATAGACATCACGATGGAAACTACCATCGCAAAACGAGGTCTTTCAATAAAAATGCGTGAAAACATTATTATTTAGCCTCCTCAACATCATTAGAAACTAAACTGGCACGAACTTTTGAACCGTCTTTAGCTTTTTGTAAACCGCTTACAATAATCTTTTCATTACCTTCAAGGCCTGACAAAACAATTTGCTTACTTTCAAACATTCCGTCTAATTGTACACGAGTTTCTTTAACATTACCCTCATCATCAACAGCAAAAACATAAGCGCCGTTAGCATCTTGTAATACTGCTGCCGGATTAATAACAACTGCTTTTTGTTCTTTATTTGACAATAAAATTACATCAACATAGTTTCCGGGAATAAGCTCTTTAGCATGGTTCATATATTCCAAATATACGGACAATGTTGCCGTATTTACATTAATTTCATTATTTATGAAGAAAGAATTTACTTTTTCATTTAAGGTTTGATTACCCGGCATTATTACTTTTGTTCTTAAATTTTCTATGCCCAAATTCTTAAACATATGATGATCTTTATCAGGAACGGAAAAAGCAACTCTTACAGGTGATTTTTGAACGATACGAGCCAAAGTTTGTGAGTTGGAAGAAACAAAGTTTCCTTCTGTTACCATTGCCTTACCGATTGTACCGGTAAACGGAGCTTTAATTTCGGTATGTTCCATATCAATTTCCGCTAATTCCAAATTAGCTTTAGCTTGGGCTACAGCTGCTTTTGCTTGCAAATAAGCACTTTCGGCTGTATCTAAATTAGATTTTGAAGTGTAATTATGAGAACTTAATGCTTTTTGACGTTTATAATCACGTTCGGTTTTTACTAAATTAGCTTGAGCGCTGGCTAATGAAGCTTTTGCTAAATCAACATTAGCAATATATCTGTCTTGTTCTATTACGAACAAAATATCGCCTTCATTAACGATTGAACCCTCTTGAAATAAAACCTTATCAACATAACCGGAAACTTGAGGAATTAAGTTTACGCTATTGATAGCTTCGACAGAGGCAATATATTTTTTTTGCGGAGAAACATCTACAACTTTAACATCCTCAACCAAAACATGAGGAACTCCTCCCATCATACCCATCATTCCGGCGGGTTGCGGAGTTAACTTTGCTTTGATATACCAACCGGTAGCAACAGACAAAGCAATTACCACAAAATTAAGGATAATTTTTCTTTTTTGAATTTTTACGACTTGCATTTTAATTATTCTCCACTTTTACACTATTCATAATGGCATCAAAACCTTTGCCGACAATTTGGCTTAAATCTATATTATTGTTTTTTTTCGAAACATATTTATTAATACAGCCTCGCAAAAAACAAACCAAAATATCTCTTAAAACAATAATATCCGTATCTTTTTTTATTTGTTCTTGTTGTTGAAGATAGAGCAAATTTTCATAAAGATTATTGTCCGGTATTTCACACAACTCACCAATCTGTCCCCAAACATTATCCAATACAGCTTCAGACCATTCCATACGATATAACATAAAAAATAAAAAATCTTTTACATTTTTATCTTTTTCGACAACTAAAGCTCTCTTAACCAACCTTTCTCTCAACTCTGCGATTGAAGAAATTTGATTTTTATTTAAGTCTTGAGGCGGAATTTTTTCTTTAATGATTGCAGCAATTAAATCAGCTTTATTTTTAAAATGCCAATAAACTGCGCCTTTGGTTAAATTGATACGTTTGGCGATTTCATCAAAAGTTGTTCGTGAAAACCCCTTTTCATAAAAAGTCAACAATGCCGAATCTAAAATTGCCAGCCTTGTTTGCTCTGTATCTTCTTTAGTTTTTCTTGCCATTTATAATCTCTTAAAAAAAAATATACATACGGTTGGTATGTATATATATAAATTAATTTAAAATCAATAAAAAAAACGCTTATTTTCAACAAGCAAAAAAAAAATTTAAAGCTCGCTCCATCAGGCGAGCTCTTTTTTTATCACTATATTGCAAAAAGATTTTTTAATGCTGTTTTGATATCCGGAAACATATAGTCTGCTTCTTGTGGTTTTTCTGTTTTATCAGGTTTTATATAAACTGTGGTCATATTACAAAGTTTCGCTTTTGCTATATTTTCAATATTGTCTTCAAATATTACACAATCTCTACCTTGCAAATTATACTTATCTAAAAACTTTTCAATGCAACCGTCATTATATTTAAAAACATACTCCATATCATGAGCATCATACACATAAATAAAATGATTTTCACTTACTTCCATTTTATTTAGTATATCTTTGACATGTTTTTTGGTACTATCGGTTAAAATATATTTGTCATTAGAAATTTGTCTTAATAAAACATCAAGCTCTTTATCAGGAGAAATATCTTCAGTTGTAACATCACAAACATATTCAATAAAATCTTTTTGCGAAAATGAAAAAACTTTATCGACTGCCTCCGAATCATAACGATATTGTTTTTTTAATTCATAAATAAGCTCTTTTGCTTTTTCTTCGGTTATGTTTAATTTGTTAACAAAATAAGAAACGATTTTTTCTTTAAAACGCTTTTCAACTTTATCTCCGACATAATATAATGTTGAGTCTAAATCAAATATCAAAACCTTATTTTTCATACCGATTATCGCTTACTCTTTATAGCCTTTACACAACGAATATAAGCAATATCATTTGGCAAATCTTCCAAATCAACCGTTAATTTTCGACGCCAGTTCGGGTGCTTATCTCTATCAGTACCCGGAAGATTTTGCATCTCGGTAATATGTAAAATATCTTCCAACTGGGCCAAATATACCGGAGATGCAGACTTGGCAACAAATGCTTCAACAGCTTCTTCGATACCTTCAGGATAATTTTCACCATATATATAATCGCCCGAACGAGGTTTGTCTACCGGCCATACCCCTGCCATATCAAGAGCATTAAGCAACTTTTGTCTGTCGACTTCTCGTTTATGATAAGCCGACAATTTTTCACCATCATTAGCAATCAGCCCCAAATTAGCGCTTAATTCAATATCATAACCGAACCACCACATTTTTAACGGAGCAATGTCATGTGTCGCTACAGATGCAAATGCATTATCCGGATAAAATTCAGGTTGGCGAAAATCACCCCAACCGCTATCCCAACGTTCTGCCCATAAAACACTCAATGAATATATGTTCTTTTCAGCCAAGGCCTCTAAAAATCCGGCAGGTACATTTCCGATACTTTCGCCGACAATCATGCATTTGTTTAAACAACTTTCTAAAGCAACAATATTTAGCATATCTTCAAAATTATAGTACAAATATGTTCCGGCATCATAGGCCTCCGGAATTACATATAATCTCATTAAGCTCATCACATGGTCGATACGCAAAGCGCCGGCATTTTGCATATTGGCTCGCAATATTCTGATAAACGGAAGATATTGCTTTTCTTTTAATACTTCCGGCAAGAATGTTCCCAAACACCATTTTTGACCTGCAGGGAAAAAAGCATCGGGAGGAGCACCTGTTCCGGCTTCCTTAATAAATAAATCAGGTTCACTCCACACTTCGGCACTATCACAACCGACACCGACAGCCAAATCTCGATACAAACCGATTTTTAAGCCGTTTTCTTTAATAACATCAGCAACTTCCTCAAACTGACGAAATGCTTCAAACTGCATATATTTAAAGAAACCTACTCTATCGGCATTTTGTTTTACAAATTCTTTTGTGCCTTTGGCATCAGGAGATTTTAAATCATCAGGCCATGCTCGCCATCCACCCCAAATTTCTTTGGTTTTAACTTCATATATAGCTTGAAATGCGGCTAATTTATCAAGAGCTTCACCATATTTTTTACAAAATACATCATATTCTTTTTTTCGAGATGATGATTTATTTTTGATAAAACGTTCATAACATTTTTCCAAAACAGATATTTTTAAGGGATATATTTTACCGTATTCTATCAACTCGGAAGAGCGTATCTCCGATAAAACAGGTTCAATCTTTTTCTTATCGTCCTTTTCAAACTCCGGAACTTTTTCAACATCTATATATATCGGATTTAAAAACTCTCGTGAAATTGAAGAATAAGGAGACGCTTCTTCAGGATGATCATGATTAAGAGTGTTAAGAGGGTTAAGTCCGATAATGTCAGCTCCGTCTTTAGCGCATAATTTTACAAAGTTTTGTAAATCGGTAAAGTCACCTATTCCCCAATTACGTTTACTCTTTAGAGAATATAACTGTAATGCATAACCCCATATTTTATTACCGGATAAAACATCATAACACTTACTCGGAGCAACAGCTAAAACCGTTTCAAACTTTTTGGCAGAAATTGTAATCGTTAAATTATAATAACCGATTGCAAGAGGAGTATTTATACGCAAACTTTCTTTATACAACAAACCGTTTTGTTTAGCATTTTGCATATAGGTATATTCTAATTTTTGTTCATTTCCGGCTTCATCTCTTGCAACAATGGAAATATCCGACAAATCTGCCGAAACGACATCAATAATCAAATTATCCTGATTACATACATATATCGGCTCTAATGCTTTGCGCCATCTTTTATTTTCTATTTCAATTATGGAATCTTGAATTTGTTTTTCATTAGATGCTTTATAGCCTAAAGCTTGAATGAAAAATTTTATTACCTTATCATCTACAGTATAGTTTTTTTTGGTTAATCCGCCATCACTGTATGCTGTAGCTATTTTTAATTTTGAGGCAAGATTTTCAAGATTTGTATTCATTTTCATAATCCTTATTTTTTAATTTCAACTAATAAAACACTCCATGCCGGAATTTTTACGTTTTTGCCCGAATCTAATTTGCTTTCTTTATTAAATTCATCACTACTGTCAAATATTACATTCCAGAAATATTTGTTTTTTAATGTCGGAAGGGTCCAATCAATTTCCTTATAATCAGCATTAAATATTGCTTGGATAAATCCGCTTTGAGTTTTTAACAGATAAGATAAACAACGACGTCCTCCATCATGCCAATCGGCAGACTTAAACTCGACACCTTTTTCGGTATACCAAGCCAAATCCTTATTACCTTTTTCATCAACAACTTTGCCGGTAAAAAATTTATTGCGATTAAATATTTTTAACCTTTTACGTAAACGAATAAGTTTTCGAGTATAAGAAATAAGACTTCGTTGTTTACTCGATAATCCTTCCCAAGCAATCCATGTGATCGCATTGTCTTGACAATATGGATTGTTGTTTCCCATTTGTGAGCGACCAAACTCATCGCCGAAAGTTATCATCGGAGTACCGAAAGATAACATCAATGTTGCCATCATTGCTCGCAATCTTTTATTACGATTTTTTAATACAATCTGATTAGTCGATTTTCCTTCTTCGCCTGAATTCCAACTCCAGTTTGCATCTGATCCGTCACGATTATTTTCTCCGTTAGCTATGTTATGTTTAACGTTATAGCTTACCAAATCATACAAGGTAAAACCATCATGAGCCGTAACAAAATTGATACTTGAACTTATATTGCGATTAGAGTGATTGAAAATCTCACTTGAGCCGGTTAATCTTGAGGCTATCTCGGCAATTTGATATTGATCACCTTTCCAAAAACGACGCACATTATCACGATACTTATCATTCCATTCCGACCAACCGGGTAAAAACGCTCCGAGTTGATATCCTCCATAACCGATATCCCATGGTTCGGCAATCAATTTTACTTTTTGCAAAACTTCATCTTGAGCAACTGCATATAAAAATCCTGATGTTTGTTTAAACTCATTATTCCTGCGACACAATGTTGTTGCCAAATCAAATCGGAAACCGTCAACATGCATTTTTTCGACCCAATAACGAAGCGAATCCATAACCAGCCTGACAACATAGGGATTTTGCATATTTAAGCTGGCACCACACCCTGTTGTATCATGATAAAATCGCTTATTATCCGGATTTAAAATATAATATGATAAATTATCAATTCCACGATAACAAAGTGTCGGACCAAGATGATTGCCTTCGCCGGTATGATTATAAACAACATCTAACAAAACTTCTATTCCATGTTGATGAAGTTTTTTTACGGTATCTTTTATCTCATTAATATCGCCTTTTGATAAATATGATTGCTCCGGAGCAAAAAAACTGAAACTTTCATATCCCCAATAGTTATCAATAACATATCCTCGTTTGTGACGATTACCGAAAAAAGCATGAATAGGTAAAAATTCAACAGCGGTAATCCCCAAATGCTTTAAATAATTAACGGTAGAAGCATCGGAAAAACCGGCAAAAGTCCCTCTCTTTGTATCCGGCAAAAACGGATTTAGTTTTGTTGAACCTCGTAAATGAGCTTCGTAAATAATACTCTCTGACATTTTATAGTCCGGCTTTGTATCATCACTCCAATCATATTCATTATCATCAACAACTACCGATTTAGGAACATAAGGAGCTGAATCTAATGTTGAATAAGACAAATCTTTTTCGGGTGAATCTATATCATAACCGAAAATAGCTTTGTTCCAAATCAATGTTCCTACCAGTTTTTTACCATAGGGATCTATAAGCAATTTGTTGGGGTTAAATCGATATCCCTGCTCCGGTTTATATAAACCATATACTCTGTAACCGTAAACCAGTCCCGGTTTGGCGCCTTCAAGATAGATATGCCAAATATTGTTGGTACTTTCTTCAATAACATAGCGTAATTCTTCTTCGGCTCCGCTTTCATTGAATATACATAATTCAACCTTTGTGGCATGAGCCGAAAAGAGTGCAAAATTTACACCCTTTCCATCATATGTAGAACCCAGCGGATATGGCGATTTGGTATATGCCTTATATTTTACCATCCAAACTCCTAACGTATCGGTTTTATCACAATGGTTGATAATGGAGGCAAGCGCAAGTTTATTGAATATGGTTTGTAATTACATTCGATATGTTCTGATTGACAAATGCCTTCATTTTTAATTCCGCTTCCCCAATAGTTCGGATCATCACTGTTAAATATTTCTTGATATTGACAATCTTCAGGAACTCCTATGCGATAATTTTCTCGAACTACCGGCGTAAAGTTACAAATAACAATTAAATAATCACCGGCATTATAACCTTTACGCATATAAGCAATAACACTATCATCAGCATTAGAATGATCAACCCATTCAAACCCGCGATAATCAAAATCTTGTTGATACAAAGGAGCATTTCCCTTATACATCAAGTTTAAATCACGAACACAATTTTGCATACCTTTATACATCGGGTGATCAAGCAAAAACCAACGTAAACTTTCTTCCGAATTCCATTCTCTGTCTTGACCAAATTCACATCCCATAAATAAAAGTTTTTTACCGGGGTGAGTATACATAAATCCGTAATAAGCTCTTAAGTTCGCAAATTTCTGCCATTCATCACCGGGCATTTTAGCCAACATAGAACCTTTGCCGTGAACAACTTCATCATGCGAAATCGGTAACACAAAATTTTCATTAAACGCATAGAGCAGTCCGAAAGTCAGCATACCATGGTGATACTTACGATGAATAGGCTCGTGAGCAATATAACGAAGTGTATCGTTCATCCAACCCATGTTCCATTTATAACCGAATCCAAGCCCGCCCATTGATGTCGGACGAGATACCATCGGCCATGCGGTTGACTCTTCGGCAATAGTCATTGCGCCATCAACTTGAGAATATGCCAATTCATTCATACGACGTAAAAACGAAATAGCTTCTATATTTTCATTACCGCCATATTGGTTGGGAATCCACTCGCCGTTTTTACGTGAATAATCCAAATACAACATAGAAGCAACCGCATCAACTCTCAAACCGTCAATATGAAATTCTTTTAGCCAATATACAGCACTTGCGCACAAAAAGTTTGATACTTCCGAACGACCGTAATTATATATTTTTGTTCCCCAATCGGTATGTTCGCCTTTTCTGGGGTCGGCATGTTCATACAAATGAGTTCCGTCAAATTCATTTAAGCCATGACCGTCTTTCGGAAAGTGAGCCGGAACCCAATCCATAATCACGCCGATACCGGCTTGGTGAAATTTATCGATAAGATATCTGAAATCATCAGGTGTTCCGAAACGAGATGTCGGCGCAAACATTCCGATTACCTGATACCCCCAAGACGGGTCTAACGGGTGTTCCGAAACAGGTAAAAATTCAACATGAGTAAATCCCATATTTGTAACATACGGAATCAAAGTATCTGCCAACTCACGATAGGTTAAATATTCGTTTCCGCCTTTGCGACGCCACGAACCCAAATGCACTTCATAAATTGACATCGGCTTATCAAAAGAATTGGAATCCTGACGATAACGCATCCATTCTTCATCACTCCAAAAATAGTGATTTATATCATAAACTATGGACGCAGTGTTAGGACGTTTTTCAGCATAAAAAGCAACAGGATCAGCTTTTAAGAATATATCATTTGATTGAGTTTTAATTTCGTATTTATAAACCTCGCCCTCGCCGATATTCGGAATAAAAATATCCCACATTCCGCAAGAAGGATGTTTACGCATTACATTAACACGACCGTCCCAATTATTAAAACCGCCAACCACACTTATTCTTTTGGCATTAGGAGCCCATACCGCAAAACTCACACCCTTAACACCATCTTTTTCGATAACGTGAGCACCGAGTTTTTTATACATTTCCAAATGATTACCTTCAGCTAAAAGATAAACATCCATATCTCCCAATGTAGATGAAAAACGGTAAACATCTTCTGCAATATATGTATAATTTTGATCATTTGTAATACGAAATTTATAATCAAAATTATCAATTTTTCCGAGCTCGATTTGATAGAATCCTCTATCATCAAGTTTTGTCATCATCCCTAAAGAATCGCCTTTTAAATTCAATACCTCGACAGACAATGTATGAGGTTGATAAGCTCTGATATAAACTTCTTTAGAACCTTTATTTTTATGAATACCCAAAACAGCAAATACGTTTCCGTGATCACCGTTTATGACGGCTTCCATTTCTTCTTTTGATAATAAATTTTGCATTAAATCATCCTTAAAATTAACAACATAATTACACGATTTTTTTATGAAAAAAAACTCTATGAGAATGTTATAATTTTTATTCATTTTAAATGCAAGCTTTAATTAAAAAATGAAATAAATTTTATACAAGTTTTCGACTTTTTTTATATTTTTTTTGATTAAGTATTGACGTATAAAATTTTGTATGTATATTGTTTATTGTAAATTAAAATTTAATTTGGAGTTAGTGATTATGGCATATAATGAACAAGCAATAAGAGAAGCTGCTTATTATATCTGGCAAAATGCCGGATGTCCTAATGGTCAAGATGAACAATTTTGGTCTATGGCTGTTGAACAACTTTCAAAATCTTCTTGTGCTAAAAAATCAACTTCGAAGTCTGCTTCAAAAAGCGCTTCAAAGTCTTGCACAACAAAGAAAGCTTCTTGCGCTAAATCAAGCTCAAAAAAATCTAAATAATGATTAGAAAAGCTTAAAAAAATTCCCGCCGAAAGGTGGGAATTTTTTTATATTTTTTTGACTGAATATACCATTCCGACAACATCTTTATCACCTTCTTTTCGAAGTATTTTACTTTCTTTTTTTGTAAGCTTAAACTTACGTTTTTTTATCTCATTTTCCACATATTTTTGCGTATGCACAAAACGAGATGAAGGCATTAAAAAATAGTCATTATTATTAATTTTATTTTCACTTATCGTAAAGGTAAAAACACCATTTTTACAAAGAACAGAATCCACCTTTTCAAATATCGCATCAAGCTTACCGAAATATGTCAAGACATCTGATGCCACCACAACGTTAAAAACCTCTTTTTTAACGTCAAAACAATTAATTATATCACCTTTTATAAGCTCATCATAAACATTTTTTGCTTTAGCCGTTTTTAACATTTGAGCCGAAATATCAACCCCGACAATTCGTGATTTTTTAAATATTTTTTTGAGATATTTACCACATAATCCGCTACCGCATCCTAAATCCAAAATCGATATTTTATCATTATTTTTTGCCGTTAAAAATTCTTGCAAATATTGTGCAATAATTTTAGGAGAATCGTATTCTAATTCACTCAAAACATTATCAAAATCGGACGCAAAAACATCAAATAATTCTTCAACATATTTTAAGTTGGAACAACTGAAATTTTTGTCGTAAAAATATGATTTAAAGCATTGTTCCGCAATGGGATTTTGCGGATATTTTTTATACCATTTTTTTAAATAAGAATCTATTTTTTCCAGCCCCTCTTCATCAAATATTTCATAGATGGTATATGCCAGATTCAAATGGTGAGCGTTATCATTTTCATCCTGTAAAACTGCTTGCCATGCATTTTCTAAAGCACCTGATAAATCACCACATTTTTGCATTGACTGTGATAAATAATTATACCACCACGAATTAGTCGAATCTATGCTTAATGCTTTTTGAAAAAAAGGAATCGCCTTATCAAATTTTTTTAACTCAAAATATGCGGTTGCCGTATTAGCTATCGAAGCAAAATTTTCAGCATCATCACTCAAAATATCAGCATAAATTTTAATGGCTTTATCATATTTTCCGGCTACATATAAATCATTTGCTTTTTTTAAAAGAGCACTTTTATCAATGTTTTTTTTCTTAAAAAAACGAAACAAATTTACCTCTTAATCTTTTATTTAAATACTTACTATATACTTAATTGTATTAAGGTTAAAAAAATGATAACATATAAATTCAAAGATATTTTCCATATCTCTGCGCCATTAATTTTAGGAATGTTTATACAAGTAATGGTGGGAATTACAGATACGGCTTTTTTAGGAAGAGTTGGTGAAATTGAACTGGGGGCTTCAGCTATCGGGGGCATTTTTTATCTGCTTATTTTTATGATTGCTCAAAGCTTCAGTGTCGGTTCTCAAATCATTATGGCACGGCGAAACGGCGAACAAAATTATGATAAAATAGCACGAATATTTTATCAAACCATAAGCTTCATATTTTTATTTTCAACTATAAGTATCGCAGCAATATATTACAAAGCAAATACAGTTTTAAGTTTTATTATAAAATCTGATATAATTAAAAATGCTATATTAATATATCTATTACCTCGTTGTTGGGGCTTGTTTTTTTCAGGAACAAAAGCAACTTTACGCTCCTTTTTTATAGCGCTTACAAATACAAAACAATTACTTCCCTCTGCATTAATACTACTAATATCAAATTTTATATTTGATTATTGGTTTATCTTTGGCGGATTAGGTATTGAGCCTATGGGACTAAAAGGCGCTGCCGTTGCGTCTGTTTTTGCCGAAGGATTGACTGTTTTGTATTTAGTTATGTACATACTGTTATTTATAAAATTAAAAAAATACGGGTTTAATAAATTCTTATTATGGAAGCAATCTCTGTTTAACGAAATATTCAGACTTTCAATTTGGATTATTGTACAAAATCTTCTGAATTGGGGAGCTTGGTTTTACTTCTTTATTGAAATTGAAAAACTGGGAACAACTGAATTAGCAATATCCAATATATTGCGTTCGCTGTCATCTTTACCTTTTATATTAGCAAATGCTCTGGCAATGGTTACATCTTCAATTATCAGTAATTTAATAGGAGCCGGTAAAGAACGTGAAGTTATTCCGACAACAAAAAGAATCTTACAATTTGCAATTATTCCATACTATGGATTTTTTGTTTTCATTGTTATCTGTCCTTCACTATTTTTGCGCATATATACAAACGATATAAATATTATACAACAATCTATTCTCCCTCTTTATACAATGATGCTAACCTATTTTACGGCATTACCGGGAATGATTTATTTTTATGCCATTTATGGAACCGGAAAAACCAAGATAGCTTTTTGGGTGGAAGTTTTGTGTTCAATAAGCTATATACTTACTGTTCGTTTAGTCGTCGAAATTATGCATCTTGATTTAATGTGGTGTTGGATGTGCGAGCTCTCATATTATTTAATTTTATTTCCTATTTCTTATTGGTATATCAACCGTAATAAGTGGTGTTGTGAAATTATATAAAGATTTTTAAAAATTTTACTTGAGTTATAAAAAAAATGTGATAATACTATTGAAGAAAAAAGTTTTGCATTTAAATTGCCCAATAAAGGAGCTTTAATTGTATCTGAGAAAGAGGCAATTAGCAATCCTAGGTCTAGGTCTGCTAAGTTAAGATGGGGTATTAAATGTTGATTTTTAATGAAAGTTTTTTCTTAAAAATTCGGAGGCTGTTACACATATTTATAATGTTTTTAATATTTTTTATGGTTTTTGCAAAATGTAAAATTTAT
>JAZQZB010000009.1:0-22305 GCA_045633825.1 Alphaproteobacteria bacterium
TTTGTTCAGAAAGAAAAAATAAAAGCTGCAAATCGTAGTTTTACTTCTTTTTACTTTCGCAGGGGAGGAGAGGCTCGAACTCCCGACACCCGGTTTTGGAGACCGGTGCTCTACCAACTGAGCTATACCCCTATCACGCGAACTCATTATTACAAAAAAATATTTTATAAATCAAGCACTTTTTGCAACTATGCCGAAATTTTATTTCACTGACTGATCTATCGGATTAAATCTCAAACGCAAAATTTTCCATTCCTCATATTTCTCTGCATATTTCTCCGACAATATCTTATACGGTGCACAAATATGTACAGCTCTTACTGCACTATCTGCAACCGAACGAAAATGACTATCAGAACTGTAACGACCTTTATTCATAATCTCAACCGAATAAACACCACCATCTTGATTAAGCTGCGCCTTAATTTCAACAATCATATCTTCAATCCCCATAGCACCGGGATCCAAATTCCAACAAGCTCGAAGCTGACCGGCCAAAGCATCCATTTCCGAAATTGACAGTTCGCTAAAATACGAACCGGCAGTTCCGCCCTCAACCCCCATATTAGCCACATCTGTTCCTTCTTTTATTGTGGCAGTTTGCGAAGTATTAGCTTCTTTTTCCAAAGCGTCAACACTGGCTAACAAACTCTTTAGTGGATTAGCTAACTGCGGCTCATCTTTCTTTTCTTCTTTTTTCGGCTCTTTTTTAACCTTCTTATTTTCTTTAGGCTTCGGAGTTTCTTTTTTCTGCGTTTTTTTAACTTGTGGTTTTTTAGGTGGAGGCGCAACCAAAAAATCTTTCTTTACCGGCTCTGTCTTTAGCTCTTCTTTTGATTCCTCAACTTTTTTTTCCGATTTTGCTTCTTCTGCCGGTTCTGACTTTTCTTCTTTAGTATATTTTTTTTCAATCTTTCGTTTAACTTGAGAAGCCTCTTTATCTTCTTTGCCAAATTTTGCTTTTGGCGGAAGATTGGTCATTTCCGAGATTTTAACATCTTTCAAATCAACAATAATCGGTACTTGTCCCGCATCTGTTTTGTTCCACCAAAACATAGGCACTTCAATAACCCATAGCAACAAAAATGCTATATGCAATGCAATCGATTTTTTTAATCCCGAAGTCATTTGCTATTATTTTTTCCTATTCAACATTTTAGGTTCTGTTTTTAATCCGACCTTATCAAAACCGGCTTCTTTTAATATTGCCATTAACCCGATAACTCGGCCATATTCAGCACCGGCATCACCGGAAATAGTAACCGTAACTTCATTATTTTGCTCTTTTATGGCATTAAGTTTAGCCACAATTTTATCAGCAGGAATCTCGGTTTGGCCGATATAATAATACCCCTCTTTATCAACACTGATATTAACAGAAGTATCTTGCCCTTCCAAATTTTTGCCGCCAACTTTCGGCAAATCAAGAGCAATTCCCGACGTCATCAACGGTGCGGCCACCATAAACACCACCAACAACACCATCATCACATCCATCAAATTAGTGATATTTATTTCAGAGTTAAGCTGATATCGGCTCGAACGGCGCCTTGTGTTAATTTTCATATTTATTCCCCTGCCATTTCGGCTCTGATTGCCGTATCATCAATTTCACGAGATAAAATAGTTGAAAATTCCGACATAAACGCTTCCAACTTTTTAGCATATCTATCCAAATCGGAAGAAATTTTATTATATGCTACCACAGCAGGAATAGCGGCAATCAAACCAAAAGCCGTAGTAAACAATGCTTCGGCAATACCCGGAGCCATAGCCGATAACGAATTGCTTTGTGTTAGGGCGATCGCATTAAAGCTGTTGATAATACCCCAAACAGTACCAAACAAACCAACGAGTGGTGCAACCGAACCGGTTGATGCTAAAAATCCCAAACGTGTTTCCAAAGAATTTAAGTCCTTATCCATAGAAACGAGCATGGCTTTTTCAATACGTTGTTGCAATGATACACCTCTTAAACCTCTATCTGTTTTTGATTTCAAAATATTTGTGCGTTTCCACTCTTTCATTGCAGCCACAAACATATTTGCCATAGGCTCTTTCGGATGTGCTCCCAAAGCATCATAAAGTCTGTCCAAAGAACCGCCTGACCAAAATTTTTCTTCAAATTTTTCGGTTTTATTTTTGAGTTGACGCAAAGTGCCGAATTTTTCAAAAATAATTGCCCATGACCAAACTGATGCCAAAATAAGGCCAATTAGAACAGCCTTTGTAACCATATCAGATGACCAAAGCAAATCCCACATTGACGAATTATTTGCAACTTCTTGTAAAACTTGAGTTTCCATAAAATTTTTCCTTAAAATAAACAAATTTATGCCAAATTTAACTGCAAGATAGCAAAAAATATTAAATATTCAATTAACTATCTGAAGTTTTAAGCAAAAAAATTAAAAAACCGGCGAGTGAGTGTAGATAATATTACATGACTTAAGCCGGCTATTCGCATATTTTGATTTTAGATGAGCCGTTATACGAGTTTTTTTCAAAAAGGTTGGATAGCGTGTGCATATAATAAGAAATAAAGACGGCGAAAGCGGAGTGTACAAAATAGTACATGAGCATTTCGCCGTGCTGAAATTTCTGTATTAGATGCCAGCTAGACAATCTTTTTACTGGCGGGTAAGGGTTTTGTGTTTACTCCTATGTGGACGAAGAGCTTCTTCACCGAGTCTGCGAACTTTGTCCTTTTCATATTCTTCAAAATTACCTTCAAACCATTCGACATGACCTTCATCTTCATATGCAAGAATATGAGTTGCAAGTCTGTCTAAAAACCAACGATCGTGCGAAGTTACCAAAACACATCCCGGATATTGCATAATACCTTCTTCCAGTGAACGAAGAGTATCAACATCCAAGTCGTTTGTAGGTTCGTCAAGCAAGATAACATTAGCACCTTTTTTAAGCATTTTAGCCAAATGCACACGATTGCGCTCACCACCTGAAAGTTGACCGACTTTCTTTTGTTGGTCGCTCCCTTTAAAGTTAAACTGACCGACATAAGCACGAGAAGGAACTTCACCTTTGCCGAGCTTAATCATATCCAAACCGTCAGAAATTTCTTCCCAAACATTTTTATCAGCAGACAATTCATCACGCGATTGGTCAACATATCCCAAATCAACGGTTTCACCAAGTCTTATCTCACCGCTGTCGGGTTGTTCCTGACCGGTAATCATTCTGAACAATGTGGTTTTTCCGGCACCGTTAGGTCCGATAATACCGACAATGGCACCTTTCGGAATTTTGAATGATAAGTTATCAATCAATACTCTGTCACCGTATCCTTTAGAAATATTATTAGCTTCAATAACCAAATCTCCAAGTCTTTCGGTCATCGGAATATGAATATTGGCTGTCGTAATCTTATCTTTAACAGATTGTGCCAACAATTCATCATAAGCGTTGATACGAGCCTTCGATTTAGCCTGACGAGCTTTCGGGTTCTTTTGAATCCACTCCAACTCATTAGCTAAAATCTTTTGACGAGCAGTTTCTTCTCTGGCTTCTTGTTCAAGACGTTTTTGTTTTTGTTCAAGCCAAGAAGAATAATTACCTTCATAAGGAATACCTTGACCTCTATCAAGTTCCAAAATCCAACCGGTTACATTATCCAAGAAATAGCGGTCGTGAGTAACCATTACCACTGTCCCTTTATAATCTTTCAGGTGACGCTCAAGCCAAGCAACCGATTCTGCATCCAAATGGTTTGTAGGCTCGTCCAACAACAACATATCAGGCTGTTGCAACAACAAACGGCATAAAGCCACTCGTCTTTTTTCACCACCGGAAAGTTTTGTAACATCAGCATCAGACGGCGGACAACGAAGGGCATCCATTGCTATTTCGATTGTGCGCTCCAAATCCCAGCCGTTACAAGCATCTATTCTTTCCTGCAACTCGGCTTGACGTTCAATAAGTGCATTCATTTCCTCATCAGTCATTTCTTCAGCAAATTTCATTGAAACTTCTTCAAATTCTTTGAGCAGATCTCTGGTTTCGCCCAAGCCGTCCATAATATTTTCCATTACATTTTTAGAAGGATCAAGTTTTGGTTCTTGCTCCAAATAACCAACCTTTACCCCTTCGGCAGCCCAAGCTTCTCCGTTAAATTCTTTATCAACACCTGCCATAATTTTTAATAATGTGGATTTACCGGCGCCGTTCACACCTAAAACACCGATTTTTGCTCCCGGCAAAAATGAAAGAGTAATACCTTTAAACAACTCTTTTCCTCCGGGGAAAACTTTTGTAAGATTTTGCATAACAAATACATATTGTACTGCCATTTCAATTCAACTCCGTAAAAAAAATTAACTTGCCTGAAATATAAGGGCAAGTTAACACAAAAGCAATCATTTTTTAGCTTTACCTGGAAATTCTTTTCGGTGAAGACAATATTTTTTGATTACCGCCTTTAGCTCTTGAAGGTTTTATTTGATTTCCAGCCTCCATTGATGCATCTTTAAATTCAACTCTTTTTATATGGCTTTTATCTTTAGCGTATATTGCCGAAGCTCGCTGTCTTACTTTTGAATTTTTATCATAAATTTTTGTAGCGTCATAAGGAACACGCGGGGTCAATATCTGACCATCTGCCATTTTCAATGTACCGTCCCCATACAATGTTATTTTAAAAATATCTTGTTCGTCAAATCGTCTTAAAACATCATCACACCCTGCAAAATTATTAAGCTGATGAGTAACAAAAACATCAGCCTTTTCTTCCGTAAAAATTTTCAATGCTTTATTTTGCAATGCATCACTGGGTGATTTTGTTAAAATTATAGCCCTTGCCAACAATTCAAACGTATCATATTTGGCAGACCCGCAAGCCAACCCCTGTCCGGCCACAATTCCCAAAGCACGAGCCTCTTCTTCATACGAAATTTGAGCTTTTACCGGAGTCGCCATTAACAAAACGACTAAAACAAACAATATTTTTTTCATATTAATCCCCCAACATCATTTGATACTAGCAAATATATGAAAAAAAATCAAAAGATAACTTGTTTTTTTACCAAGAATTAAAAATATATGTTGACAAGCTTCAATATTTATAATAGTTTGCACTCAAATTTTTGATTGAAGGATTAAAGAAATGAAGATTTACAGTTCATTAAAAAGCAAAAAGGTTCGTGATAAGGACTGCCAAATCGTCCGTCGCAAAGGCCGTGTTTATGTAATTAACAAAAAGAACCCTAAATTGAAAGCTCGTCAGGGTTAATTTATATTAGGCTTTTTGCTTAAAACTATTTCCTGCCTCTGCCATATAGTGCAGAGGTTTTTTTATGTTATTATCTTATTTAACAATCTTGGAAATTAATAAATTAAAATATATAATTAAACGAAGTTTGTATTTTAAAATGGAGTTATTATATGCCCTTAAACTATATATTCATCATATTGTTCGGTTTAATGCTGTCTTTTCCGAGTTTTGCTCAAAACACATCTCCATCTGCAGAAATACCGGAATGGAAACCGGATCCCAAAAATAATGTTATTTTAGAAGACATAACTTCTGTTATCGGCGATAGCGCCATAAAAAACATTACCGATGCCGAACAAGTATTTTGCTATCAAATCGCCAACAAACCGGAAAACTATAGCGGATACACCCTTGATGGTATGGCAATCGTCGGATTTTGCGGCATTATAAACCAAGACCTTCAAAAGCTGATAAAATACGAATTATTCATGAATCCGGAAAACCTGCTGTTTAACCAAACCGAAAATTGCCTGATTCGTCCTCAAGTTATGTTAAGATTTTTTAGAGGCGTTGACGCAACCGATGTTTTATTATCATCACCTTGTCACGCCATAGCCTTATTCTATGGAGGTAAAATAGCGGCATTTAACGCCAAACCGGCAGATCAAATCGTTGATGCCATAATAAACTCTCTGATAAAAAACAAAGTAGATTTTGCATCTCCGGCGCTGTTTAATCAACTTCTTCCCGTAGGTGTTGCCCAAACAGATGCTCAAAAAGAACTTCAAAAACAAAAGAACGAGCCTGTAAACAAATGGCAAAAAAAACAAGAAGAACAAGCGGCTAAAAAAGCCGGTTGGAACAAATTAAAAAACAATTAGAACATGACGAAAACTATCGCATTTCAATGAACATTCGGCGCATATTCACACCTTGCATCTAAAGAAATTTTTCCCGATGCAAAATTTTTGCCTTGCACCAACTTCGCTCAAGCATTTGACGCCGTTCAAACTAATATGGCCGACATTGTTTATATTGCAAGAATACATTGTTCTGACTTAAGCGCTTTTTTCCAACTCATCAATAGACAAATCAATAAGTTGATCCAAAGCTTTGTCATTCAAACTATCATCTAAAATTGTTTTAACCACAGACATTGTAATTTCAGCTGTTTTCACGGCAATTTCTTTCGAAGCTTTTTCTTCAGCCGTTTTAAGTCTCATTTTGGCTTCAGCTTCTTTTATTGCCAAATCGGCATCAAGTTTAGCCAATGCCTCTTTTTTCATCGCTTCAATTTCTTTTTCCGAACGCTTTAAAATATCTTTAGCCTCTTTTTCTGCTCCACGAAACTTTCTTTCGTATTCGGCCAGCATTTTTTGAGCTTCTTCTTTCAAAGCCACCGCATCTCCGATTTTTTTTGAAATAGCTTTAGCTCTGTTTTTTATTCCTTTAGCCACCATCTTTCGCACAGGTATAAACAAGGCCACAACAGTCAAAACAAAAGACATAGCCACCCAAAATTCTGCTGACAAATAAAACGGTTCATGATGATGAGCAGACAATTCATGAGCAGTTTCTTCCAACACTCCGACAACTTTCATTACAGCATCTTGTGTTGCATCTATTATCTCACTATTTTGCACGGCACTTGTCATTATTATTCCTTTTTCAATTTGGCCAAAGCATTTTTGGCATCTTTTATTTTAATTCCGCTAAATCCCAGTTTTTCCAAAACATCTACAGCCAATTCCGTTGAAACTTCCTCAATTTTTTGCAAAGCTTTTTCTTTTGAAGAAGCTATTTTTTGTTCTCCGGCTTCAATTTCAGCGCTCACTTTAGCAGACAAATCTTCCTGACGTCTGGTAATTGTTTCGTTTAATTCATCTTTAGTTTTTTGCAAAGAAATACCAGCCTTTGCATTTGCATTTTTCAGAGCCTCATTATACTTTTCGACCATTTCCTCAACTTTTCGTTTAATTTCGGCTGCTTTTTCCAAATCTCCATCAATTTTTTCTTTGCGCAAATTTATCATTTCAGCTGTTTTAGGAATAATAAACTTACTCATAATAAACAACATCAACAAAAAATTAACAAGCAACCAAAAAAATTGCGATGGAAATACAGTAAAATCTAACTGAGGCATTGTCTTAAAGCTCCATATTATACACTAACTTTTCGCATTCAGGGGAAATAAAAATTTCCCCATTAACGAAAGGTTTCAAAACTTAAATACAAACAAATATTTAGTTACCTGACAACATAACAAAAGCGATAACCAATGCATACAAAGCAACGGCTTCAACGGCAGCAAAACCTGCCCATCCGTAAATATCAACATCTTTTTTAACTTGCGGATTACGACCGACTGTTGAAATGATAGTTGTCCATACTTGAGAAACACCCCAAGCAGCAGCCATCATTGACAAAGCACACATACCAGCACCAATATAAGCTAACGGTTCCATTATTTTATCCTTTCAATTAATTTTAAATATATTAAACATAATTATAATCAGTGTTCATGCATTGCATCACTCAAATATATACAAGTCAAAACTGTGTATATAAATGCTTGTAACAACGAAATAAACATTTCAAAACAAACTATTAAAGAGTCAAAGACCAACGGCACAAAACCGAACACCCCTAACGCAGCCACAAAACCGGCAATAATTTTAAGCATCACATGTCCGACAGTCATATTTGCAGCCAAACGAACAGACAAACTGAAAGGTTTTGATAAAAACGAAACCATTTCTATCGGAATAATCAATATTGCCATTACACCGGGAATTCCCCGAGGTAAAAACGTACGCAACCAGCCCCATTTTTTCTTTTTTATACCGACATAAATATTTAAGGCCAGCGCCAATAATGACAAAGTACCGACTGCCGTCAAATGCGAAGTAAATGTAAACGAATAAGGGAACAATCCCAAAAGATTACCAAATGCAATAAATAAAAACACGCAAAAAATAAAAGAAAAATATTTTAATCCCTCTTTTCCGACATTTTCACTTATCAACCCGCTGATAAATTCATAAATACACTCCGGTAACGATTGCGCTGCATTTGGGACCAAAGAACGTTTTGTTAAACACAAGCCCAACACCAATGAAGAAACGACGACCGCCAACAACATAAATAAAGACGAATTAGTAAAAGAAATATCAACCCCGGCAATCTCTATAGGTATAATGGGTTTGATAACAAATTGTTCCATAGGACCGGCCACTTTTATACTACTCCTTATAATTATTTACATCATTTTCTTTTTGGCTCAAACGATACACATTAAGAATACCGGCAGCGCCGCCAAAAAATAAAAACACAACCAACAACCACGGTTTTAAGCCGAAAATATCATCAAGCAAATATCCTATTCCGGCTCCGACAATAACTGCCGAAAACAATTCGACACCGACTCTCAAACCGATTCGCGAAGCTCTCACAAATTCGCTTTTATCTTTATTTTGAGCAAAACCGACATCTTTTGCTTTTAATTCAGATATTTTTTGCTCAAGTTTTTTAATATCATCAGATGCATTTTTCATAATTATAACAATATATCACCAATTATTAAGCAGTTATTAAAATCAACCACGATTTATTAATTTTTATAAAAATCCAAATGTTGCTCTATAATTTTTTTAAAATCTTCCAAAGATTTAATCCCGAATATCGTATCAATTTTTTTATCCGACACGATAAAAAACGTTGGTGTTCCCTGCAAACCGAGTTTTTCAAGAGCCTCTTTTCTGTTTTGCAAAATCATTGCGGCAGTAATATCATTACGCAAGCAAGCTTCTGCCTTATCTTTAGCAAGTCCGCTCATAGATGCATACTGAAGCAATACTTTTTGAGGGTTAAACGCCAATCCCCAATCACGTTGTTTCTTAAACAAAACATCAACAAATGCAAAATATTTATCAGCATCCACACATTCTGCCAACAGCGCTGCATCCATAGAATTTTTATCCAACGGGAATGGAACAAACGAAACTTTAATTTTCCCCGTATCGACATATTCTTTAACAATTTCCGGTAAAACTTCCATATGGAAATCAGCACAATGCGTACATCCGAATGAAGAATATTCATACAATGTAACTTTTGCATTTTTATCGCCCGAAACATGCTCTTGCGGAAAACCGAAATTCAACGGAATCTCTTTTACTTCTGTTTGAGTATCTTGAGCAACGGCATGTTTAATCAAAACAAAATTACCGTTTTCATCAGATTGAAATCCCTTCATGGACAAATACATACCGCCGGCAAGAGCAAACACCACAACTCCGGCAACGATTGCACTAATTCTTTTAATTATTTTCTCAAACATTGCTATCTCTTTTCCTATTATCACTAAATATTGCATACCCCAAACGTTTTAAGGCATCACCCAGACTATCCGATTTTACCCCGTCAACTGTTGTTTCAATATAATTTTCTTCTTCTTCGGTTACAAGCATTTTTTGCTCTTTTATAACATCTTGAATAAGATTCTCGGGAATTTTTGAATTTTGAATAATTTTAATTTGCGTTACCGCCTGATATCCGAAAAAAACATTTACCTTTTCCGTTAGCAATTTGCTTTTTGTTTGCAGTTCTAAAGCAAAAGCCCCGCTATATGTTTCCACAAACAAAGTTCCTTCGGTTCTTTCATCTTTTTTAAAATCAATTTTTATCGGCTTTGAATAAGCCGAAACTTCATCGCCGACAATATCTTTCCAATTACAAATAACATCGGCTTCGGCAAAAGCTTTTTTACCGATTAACTTTTTAGCCAAAGGCATTAAAACACCGGATATATTTTGCAGATCTCCGGTTTTTCGCTCTTTTGTAAATATTTCCTTTTTTTCTTTCATAAAACAAACTTATCAAACAATATTAACAAGGGCAAGGCTTTTATTGACTCATACACTTTTCACGCATTATAATTCAAAAAAAATTATACTGATACCAAGGTGTTTTAACATGGAATTTTCCCAATTTTTACAAACAATTTTAGCCTTTATTTTTGTTTTAGGTTTAATGTTTATAACCTTATGGTTTATAAAGATATGCCAGCAAAAAGGTGCATTGGTAAAAATCGGTAAATGCTTAAATAAGAACTCTCGCATACAAATTTTGGAACGTCATCGTTTAGACGTTAAAAACTCTACGGTATTATTAAAATGTGATAACACCGAATATTTTATACTTATCGGCGAAAAATCTCACACAATTTTACAACAAACAAAAGTGAAAGACTAATCATTATGAATAAAACAAGACTATCTGCACTTTGCTTATTTATACTAACTTTGTTATTTTGCTCTTCAGCATATGCCCAAAGTGTCAGTCTTAATTTAGATAATGTAACGACAGGAACTGCAACTGCTCGCATTTTTAGTGTATTAGCTCTTATCACCATATTATCTTTAGCGCCTTCAATCGTTATAATGATGACATCATTTACACGACTGATTGTTGTCTTTTCCATTACACGTTCAGCTTTAGCGACTAATGCCACTCCTCCCAATATGGTTTTAATTGCTCTTGCCTTATTTATGACAATTTTCATCATGTCTCCGACATTAGAAAAATCTTGGGAACAAGGTATAAAACCCATAATTGATGAAAAGGTAGAAATTATAGACGGATTAGAAAAAGCATCTCTTCCCTTAAAAGAATTTATGGTCAAAAATACTCGTGAAAAAGATTTACAACTTTTTTCCGATTTAGCCAAAGAAAAACCCAAAGACATTAAAGAAGCTTCACTAAAAGTTACAATTCCCGCTTTTATGATTAGTGAATTACGACGAGCTTTTGAAATAGGTTTTTTAATATATGTTCCGTTTTTAATCATTGATATGGTTATTGCATCTGTCCTGATGTCTATGGGTATGATGATGTTGCCGCCAAGTGTTTTATCACTACCATTTAAAATTATATTTTTTGTAATGATTGACGGTTGGTATATGTTGTCAGGTTCATTAATAAATAGTTTCCACTAGGAAATCGCAACGATGAAATACATTATTGAAGTTCATGAATTTTCATTCAACAAAATCAAAAACGGTTCTCGCAAAATTGCTATGCATCTTTTTGATAAAAATACTCAAAAAATAGACATTGGCGATATTTTAGATATTCATAATTCATCTAACGATGAAAACATTGAATGTCTCATTAAAGGAATAGCCATTTTTGATAATTTCAGTGACATGACCGACGCTCTGACACCGGAAGCATTAGGATATAAAAACAAACGAGAAGTTATGATCAGAGTTAATCGTATTTTTCCTAAAGAATTATTAGAAAATTTAAATGCGGTTGCCTTTTTTCTTGAACCCAAATATGAAAAAATAAGACAAATAGAACGAGGTATATTAGAAAGAGATAATTTTGAAAGATAAAAAAAATAATCTTGCAAAAATAAAATAAAAAGTTTAATAAATTTGAAAATATATTGGATGAGTGGCGGAGTGGTTGAACGCGCGCGACTCGAAATCGTGAATACGGGGTAACTCGTATCGGGGGTTCAAATCCCTCCTCATCCGCCATTAAACAAAAACCTACCATTGTGGTAGGTTTTTGTTTAATTTGAGGGAGGACGATTTGAAGCCACGAAAAAGGGGGTTCACTACAAGGCGATCTCTAAAATGTCATTCCTCGAAGTGTGCGGCGCATCACTTCGTCAAGGAATCTTATCTTTGCGAAGCGCTATATTAAAATTGCTTTTATATATACTATCATACAGTTTTTTTACTCGTCGCCGATACGCAACGCCTCAATAAACGCCGATTGCGGAACTTCGACCTTACCGAATTGACGCATACGAAGTTTTCCTTTTTTCTGTTTATCCAATAGCTTACGCTTACGAGTAATATCACCGCCATAACATTTTGCAGTTACATCTTTACGAAGAGCCGAAATTGTTTCACGAGCCACCACACGTCCACCGATACATGCCTGTATCGGAATTTTAAACAAATGTCTCGGAATAAGATCTTTTAGGCGCTCACAAATTTGACGACCACGAGATTCAGCCTCCGACTTATGACATAAAAAAGCCAAAGCATCAACAGGTTCTTCGTTAATCAAAATTTGTACTTTTACCAAATCAGAAGTTTGATAATCAATCAATTCATAGTCAAAACTTGCATAACCTGAAGTAATTGACTTTAATCTGTCATAAAAATCGAACACGATTTCATTAAGCGGAATTTTATAAACCACCATAGCACGAGATCCGACATAAGTAAGTTCTTGCTGTTCACCTCGTCTTTCGGTACAAAGTTTTAATACCGCCCCCAAATAAGTATCCGGCACCATAATTGTTGCTTTTACCATCGGTTCTTCGATTGAAGCAATTTTGGTCGGTTCCGGCATATCTGCTGGGTTATGTAAAGTAATATTTTCGCCATTGGTTAAATGAATTTTATAGGCTACTGATGGCGCTGTGGTAATAAGATCAAGATCAAATTCTCTACCCAAACGTTCTTGGATAATTTCCATATGCAAAAGGCCTAAAAACCCGCACCTAAAACCAAGCCCCAAAGCTGCCGAATTTTCATTTTGATAATCTATCGACGCATCATTAAGTTTAAGTTTTGCCAAAGCATCTTTCAATGCTTCATATTGGCTTGAATCAACAGGAAAGATTGAGCAAAACACTACCGGAATTGACGGTTTAAAACCTTTCAATGCCTCCTCACACGGGCGCTTATTATCGGTAATTGTATCACCGACGCTGCAATCGCCCACACTTTTAATACTGGCAGTAATAAATCCTACTTCACCGGGGTACAATGCTTCGACATCTGTCATTTTGGGTGAAAATACTCCCACCCTGTCGACCAAATAGGTTGCATTGTTAGACATCATTCTGATTTGTGTTTTTTTCTTCAAAACACCATCATTAATACGTACCAAAATAATCACACCCAAATAGCTGTCATACCAACTGTCAATCAACAATGCTTTCAACGGCGCATTTTCATCACCTTTCGGCGCCGGCAATTTAGCAACGATTTCTTCCAAAAGCTTATCAACTCCAACACCTGTTTTTCCCGAAGCTTCAACTGCTTCCGAAGTGTCCAATCCGATAACATCTTCGATTTGTTGTTTAACTCTGTCCACATCAGCCGAGGGCAAATCGACCTTGTTTAATACCGGTATAATTTCGTGATTATTATCAATCGCCAAATACACATTAGCCAAAGTTTGCGCCTCGACACCTTGGGTTGCATCGACCACCAAAACCGAACCTTCACAAGATGCCAATGAGCGAGAAACCTCGTATGAAAAATCTACATGTCCGGGAGTATCAATAAGATTAAGCTGATAAGTTTTACCGTCATTAGCCTTATATGGCAGACGAACGGTTTGTGCCTTAATGGTAATACCTCGTTCTTTTTCAATATCCATATTATCCAAAACTTGTTCGGTCATTTCTCGTTTTTCCAAACCACCGCAACTTTCAATCAAACGATCAGCAAGAGTAGATTTTCCGTGATCAATATGTGCAATAATCGCAAAATTTCGGATTAAATTGATATCATGATTACTCATTTTTTTAATCTTTCTTAAATCATCTCATTTTATATTTACTGCCAAGATAACCGAAAATAATAATTTCGCAAGCATTTTTGCAACTGCATTTATAAAGATTGACTAACGAATCAAAAAAGAGCATAATAAGATATAAAATATTATTTGGACTATGGGAGGGTAATATGCGTAAAATTATAGACATAGATTTTGGCTCAACACGTTATGAAGAACTTGTCGAGCTTCGTTATAAAGTATTACTCGAACCCTTGGGCTTAAAATTTTTAGACTCGCACCGTGATAAAGAAATCAACTATCTTCATATCGGATGTATCGATAATTTAGACAACACTCTTATTGGCGGCATGATGTTAATTCCTTTAAGCAATGACACAATCCGCATGATGCAAGTGGCTGTAGCAGACAAACACCAAGGTTTAGGTGTCGGACGCGAACTTGTTGCTCACGCCGAAAAACGCGCCGAAAAATCGGGCTATAAAAAACTTGTAATGCATGCCATGTTAAATGTTGTCGGCTTTTGGGAAAAGCTGGGATATATCCAAGAAGGCGATATTTTTGAAGAAAAAGGCATTACTTTTGCCAAAATGGTCAAACAAATTTAAATCTTAAAATTAAAAAATTTTAATAAAAAGCCACACAAATTTTGTGGCTTTTTTATTTTTATATGCAAAAACAACATATTACCTTATTTGCCAAAAATGACAAAATTCTTGACACTATTTAGACAAAATGATACTCTAATCAACATCTTTAATTAACAATTATGTCAAACTAATTAAAAATTTTTTAGAATTATGAAACAAAGTTTAGTGAACATAGGGCAACATCCTACAAAAAGAGCTGCCTATGGTGTTGTTCTGAACGATGATCAAACACCAAAGAAAAATAAAAAATCAACTCCGGAAGAAGAACTGCCGGTTTGGGACTTATCCCAATTCTACAACGGCATCGATGATCCTGCTATTGACGAGGCCAAGAAGAAAATTCTCGACACTATCAACGATATGATAGACGAAAAAGACCATATCCCCAAAATGCGGTCTTACGAGATTTTGACCCTTGTTCGTCACTATGAAGAGGTCATTGAAACAGCACACTCCCTTATCAGATTCGCTTCTTTGAACTTATGTACTCAAAGAACGAACCAGGAAGCATTGCTTTTCGAGAAGAAAATAACAGAATTTATAGAGAAAGCCTTTGCCGGCATTCAATGGATTCACCATTCGTTGTACGCTCTGTCAAACGAAAAGAAGATTGAAATTTTGCAATCGCAAAAATTCAAACCTTATGCAGAGTGGATATCGTACCAACTTTTGTTCCCGCCTTCTTTATCAGAAGCAGTGGCCAAAGCCGTCAACAAAATGTCTTCTCTGTCAACCGGTTGGCATTCTTTATACCGACAGCTTACCGGCAAGTTGAATTTCACAATGGGCAAAAAAAACTATACCCTTGATGAAATTACAGACCTTGCTCATGATGCAAAGGACAAAGCTACCCGCGACAAAGCTCTAAAATGTATGTCTGACGAATTCAAGCGTCACGGCTATATCTTCACACAAACATTGAACTCTATCTACAAAGAGGAAGATGTAGTTACCAAGGTTTACTTGGGTGAAGATGAAGAATATCCGGATATTATCTTCGACGCTATAGACCTCGACGGATTTAGTAACGGTCTTGCCCGAGAAGATGTTTTAGGTATTGCCACGGCGGTAACCGACAGTTATGTATCAATTTCTCAACGTTTTTACAAACTGTTGGCCAAAATGCACGGAGGAGACACTTTCCAATACAATGACAGGCTTCAAAACCCTGTCAAAGTCGAGGAAAAAAAGTTTTCTTGGCAGGAATGTCTTCAGTTTGTATTGAACACAATTCTGGAATTTAATCCGACAATGGCTCTGTCAGGTATCAATATTGTCAATGCCAATATTATACATGCTCTTCCGATGAAAGGAAAAGATTCCGGTGCATTCTGCATCACAGGTGACAAACCATACATTTTCCTCAACTACCGAGGTAACATGCTTTCGGTTTTAACCTTTGCTCACGAGTTCGGACACGCTATTCATCATGTGTACGCACATGAAACGGCCGGCACCTTAAACGACGGAACCACAATCGCAATGTCGGAGGTAGCTTCTCTCTTTAACGAGAAGCTCGTCTTCAACAAGTGGTTGAGCAATCCGGAGTTAAGTGACAAAGAAAAGCTGAACATACTGATCGAAGACGTAAATCGCCAGATATGTGACATTCATCGACAGATAGCTTTCTCAAAGTTTGAGCTTCGTGCATTCCGCGAACGTCAAAAGGGCGAACTGTCAGAAGAGAGATTCTCACAAATCTACGCCGAAGAAATGGAGCGTTATCTCGGCATTCCTCTTCAAGACGATGCAAGGTTTGGCTGGATGTCAATACCTCATGTATTTAACAGCCCGTTCTACGTGCGCTATTATGCATTCGCCGGATTGGTCGTAAACAAACTTTGGCAGGTATACGCATCAGGTCGTATCAAAGATTTTGCTGACCGTTATTTGGATATGCTATCCAATACAGGTCTCGAAGGAGTCGATGATCTGCTTGAACCGTTTGAGTTAAGCTCTTCAACACCGGACTTTTGGAGCTCTGCTCTTGAGCCGATTGCGGCAGAGATTGACGAGATTGAACGTTTAGCCAAAAAGGAAGGTATACTCTAACTCTTTACAAGAAAACAGCGGAAATTTATTTTCCGCTGTTTTCTTTTCTTAATTTTTCCAATTTTTTAAGTAACATCTGACGTTTTAATCGGCTCAAATGATCAATATACAAAACCCCGTCTAAATGATCCAATTCATGTTGAACGGCAATCGCCAAAAAATCTTCTGCCAACAATTCTTGTTCTTTACCGTCATAATCAAGATATTTTATTTTTACCGAAGCAAATCTTTCAACTTCGGCGCGCTGTCCCGGCACCGACAAACACCCCTCTTCGCCACATACTTTTTCCTCTGATTTCCAAATTATTTGCGGATTAACCATATAAAGCGGATTTGGTTCTTCATCTTCACGAGCAATATCAATCACCACGATTCTTTTTGAAACTCCGATTTGCGGAGCAGCCAAACCGCAACCGTTTGACGCATACATTGTCTCCAACATATCATCTAAAAGTTTTTTAATTTCATTATCAACTTTTTCTACTTTTTCGGTCTTTTGTTTCAAAACCGGATGAGGATATTCAAAAAGTTTTAATATTGCCATTTTTTATCTCTCTAAAAATATCTGTATCATTACCTAAAAGTTCGGATAGTGAGGTTAATAATAAGATTTTAGGAAAGAAAAAGCAGAGTTTACAAAAATAGTAAATGAGCATTTTTCTTACCCGCTAAATCTGTATTAGATGCCCGTTAGACGATCTTTTTTCAAAAAGTTCGGATAGTGAGACATATAATAAGATTTTAGGGAAGAAAAAGCGGAGTTTACAAAAATAGTAAATGAGCATTTTTCTTACCCGCTAAATCTGTATTAGATGTCCGCTAGACGAACTTTTCATCCGTTAGACGAACTTTTTTTGCGATGGTATCAAGCAACGCGTTTACCATCTTCGGCTCATTTTTGGAAAAGAAAGCGTATGCCAAATCAACATATTCTTTAACCAATACCGTCGCATCAACATCTGTTGTATGAACCAATTCCCAAGCGGCACACAACAACAATGCTCGCAAAGTTCCATCAAAACGATCAAATTGCCAACCTTCTTTCAAATAAGTTGCCAACGATTTTTCCAACATTTCCTTATTTTTGTGCACGTCACGAGTAAGTGTTGCAAAATAATTAGTATCCATAGCCTCAACTTCAACCATATTTTCATACACTTCATATCCGTCGCTGTCTTCTTCAATCACATAGCGACCGACCTCACCGTTTACAAAATCTTTAATCACTTCATCAACCGGCAACTGACCATATTCAATCATATAAGTAGCCTGAACAGCACCCAAACGAGCTGCAGATTTTTTCTTAATTTTTTCCGAAATAAATTTCGCCATTTTAATTTTCTCCTTTTGGCTTCGTTATTTTTGCCAATGTCTCTAAAAATTCTTCAAAATCCTTCAGTTCTCTAAAATCTTTATATACCGAAGCATATCTTACATAAGCTACCATATCCAGTTTTACCAAAGCTTCCATAATCATATCTCCGATTTTAGTAGACATAATTTCAACCTCACCGGTACTTTCCAAACGGCGTTGAATAGAATTTACAATCTTTTCCACTCTTTCGCTGGCAATCGGACGTTTACGAACGGCAATATAAATAGAACGTGCAAGTTTATCTCTGTCAAACATAACTCTTTCGCCGTTTTTCTTTACAACTATCAAATCGCGTAGTTGCACATGTTCAAAAGTCGTAAATCTTTGTCCGCACTCCGGACATTCACGACGGCGACGAATTGCCGTATCATCATCAGCATTTCGAGAGTCTTTCACTTGAGTATCATTACATCCGCAAAAAGGACATTTCATTTTATTAAGCCACACCTTTTTCCAAAAGTTTTTCCGTCACTTGGTACAATTTTGAAGAATACCTTGCCCCTTTTATAAGAACAATATCATTATTTTGCAAGCACTTATTTAACAAAAATTCATCTAAACCTTCTTTATTTTCAAAATAATGTTTTTCTTTATCATTACCCACTTGAGCCAACATATCTTTCATTTCTTCACAAACACCGATAACAACATCAATACCAGTTTTAGCCACAATTTTACCAACATCAATATGTTGAGCTTTTGAAGTATCTCCAAGTTCGGCCATTTTTCCCAAAACCGCAATTTTACGCCCCTGTGTTTTCATATTACCCAAAGATTTAATTGCAATTTTCATAGCTTCCGGCTGACCGGAATAACTATCATCAATCAAAGTATATTTTCCGCCCTTTGGCAAATTTAGCAAATGTTTTGCCCCTCGACCGGCCAATGCTTTAAATTCACTCAAATGTTGAGCAGTTTTTTTAATATCAAGACCTAATTCATTAATCAATGCCAACACACACCATGCATTATAAAAATTATGTTCTGCCTCATCATCAAGCTTCAGCTCAACATCAACATGGTTTTCTTTGCCAAATTTAATAACTTTTGCACCATTTTCTAATGCTCTTTTTTCTAAAATATCGGCAAAATTGGTATCTTGATTAATAATTGCCGCACCACCTTTTTTCAAAGACTTAAAAATCTCGGCTTTTGCTTCGGCGATTCCGCTAAATTCATCAAAAAATTCTATATGCATCGGATAAACATTTGTCACAATCGCAATATCAGGCTTTACATAATCGACTAATTCTTCAATTTCGCCTTTAGCACTCATACCCATTTCAATAACCGCATAATCGGCATCAAAATCAATATCACACAAAGTAATCGGCACACCGACATTATTATTAAAATTGCCTTTTGTGGCATATACCTTACCAAACTGTTCCAAAGCAAATTTTATTTCTTCTTTAGTAGTGGTTTTTCCGGCACTTCCGGTCAATCCGATAACTTTTCCCTTAAACAACGAACGATTATAAGCACCGATTTTACCATAGGCTTTAAGCGAATTTTCAACGACGATTTGTCTTTTTACATCAACACCTTCAACCAAATGTTCAACAATTACCAATTCAGCACCGGCTTCAACAACCTGTTTAACAAAGTCATGCCCGTCAAAATTTTCACCCTTAATGGCTACAAACAAATCACCTTTTTGAACTTTTCGACTATCACTCAAAATTCGTTCAACACTAACATCAACCAAATTACCGCCAAAACATAAAATTTCAGCTAATTTTAACGAGCTTATTTTCTTCATTTTCAACTGTCCTTAATTTTTATTATTATAATGTTTCAATTTATCACTCAAATTCTAAATATTTATTTAAATTTTTAGACAAAAAAGTATTGACCACCCCTCAAAAATATGCTAATAATATACTCCACAATAAAAATTACTTAAACTATAAGATGTCAAAATCAAACATTATCACCGGAAAATATTTTCTATTTTCTCTGATAACAACCTTGATACAACATATACGACGGAACTTAAAAAAAACAGTTCCCTCAAATAAGAAAGAAACAACAATAGTCAAACTCCGTCATCTGACAGATCGAGACTATAGAGAAATAAAGAGCTTTTTCAGCTCAATCTTGTTTCTTTTGCCATAACAACAAAAACCGCCACCTGTGACAGGCCGCGGTTTTTGCATTTTAAACCCCCGATAAATTTATTTAATAAATCGAAAATTGATTACATAAATCAACAACTTTTTTAGCAGTTGTTTCAATAACTTCTTTTTCTTTTTCAGTTCCGATTGCTTCAATAACATCAGCAATTAAGTTACCGATTTGCTCAAATTCTTTTTCCTTAAATCCTCTGGTTGTGCCGGCAGGAGTTCCCACTCTGATACCGGAAGTAACTTTTGGCGGCATAGGATCAAAAGGAATAGAATTTTTATTACAAGTTATACGAGCTTTATCCAAAGCATCAGCAGCCACATCGCCGGTAACATTTTTCGGACGCAAATCTACCAACAACAAGTGAGTATCCGTTCCCCCTGAAACCAACTCCAAACCTCTTTTCTTCAAAGTTTCGCCCAAAATTTTAGCATTTTTAACCACTTGTTTAGCATATTCTTTGAAGTTATCACTCAAATCTTCCTTAAAGCATACCGCTTTTCCTGCAATCACATGCATCAACGGACCACCTTGTGAACCCGGAAAAATTGCCGAATTTATTTTCTTGGCTATTTCTTCATTATTAGTCAAAATCAAACCACCGCGAGGGCCTCGCAAAGTTTTATGAGTGGTTGAAGTAACCACATCGGCAAACTCAAGCGGATTTTGATGAACACCGCCGGCGACAAGTCCGGCAAAATGAGCCATATCCACCATAAGATATGCACCAACTTTATCGGCAATTTTTCTAAAACGAGCAAAATCTATCGCTCTGGGATATGCCGAACCGCCGGCAATAATAAGTTTCGGATTATTTTCAACAGCCAAATTTTCGACCATATCATAATCAATCAAACCGCTGTCTTTATCAACACCGTATGAAACAGCATTAAGCCATTTACCCGAAATCGAAACTTTTGCACCATGTGTCAAATGTCCGCCGGCATCGAGACTCATACCTAAAATTGTATCATTTGGTTTTAGCAAAGCTAAATAAACTGCAACATTAGCCTGACTTCCGGAATGAGGCTGAACATTAACAAACTTGGCATTAAAAAGTTTTTTAGCTCGCTCAATAGCCAAAGTTTCAACTTCATCAACAAATTCACAACCATGATAATAACGTTTATTAGGATAACCTTCAGCATATTTATTGGTCAAAATAGAACCTTGCGCTTCCATAACCGCGCGAGACACAATATTTTCCGAAGCAATCAACTCGATTTGTTGTTGCTGACGTTTCAGCTCTTTTCCGATAATTTCAAAAATTTCTTTATCTTCTGTTTGTAAGTTATCAACAAAATCCATAATCAACCAAACCTCTCAAAAAAATTATCCTAACAGCTCAATTCTGCGACAATGTCTTTCACCATTTGAAAAAGATGTGTTCAAAAATGTAGTCAAATATTTAACAACATCATCTTTTGATTGCGTTCTTGCACCGAATACAGCCACATTAGCATTATTATGTTCTTTTGATAAGCGAGCAACTTCATCACTATAAAGTAATGCTGCCCTGATACCTTTATGACGATTAGCCGCAATAGATATACCAATACCGGAACCGCAAATCAATACACCGATATTTGCTTGTTTATTAAGTATAACTTCTGCCACTTTATCTGCAATTAAAGGATAATCACACGATTCGGTTGAGTTAGTTCCAATATCAACCCATTCAATATCAGCATTTTTAAAATTATTTTTCAAAAATTCCTTTAATTCAAAACCGCCATGATCAGCACCTATAGCCACTTTCATAATCAATAATCTCCTTAAAACGAAGCAACAACCGATACCATAATACAATTATGCAACAAAAAGTAAATTTTTTTAAAAAAGATATTGACTGGAAAAAAAATTATTGTATATATGTATTCACCGATTGAGAGAACGGTAACTTATCGGCCGGTTGGCAGAGTGGCTCATGCAGAGGACTGCAAATCCTTGTACATCGGTTCGATTCCGGTACCGGCCTCCAAATATCGTATTATTCCGGCTTAGCTCAGCGGTAGAGCAATCGGCTGTTAACCGATTGGTCGCCTGTTCGAATCAGGCAGCCGGAGCCAATAAAAAACGTCACTTTCATAGTGGCGTTTTTTTGTGCTCTGTTTGTTGATATGAACAGGCGGCCAATGGGAGCCTGTTCGGAGCGGATAGTTGGCGAAAACAAATGTTAAGCTTAGCAATTCGCTTAGCGAAACATGATGTTTGAGCCTTACGACGCGAGGAGGACCCGCGAATTTTTGAGCGGGAGTACCCAATCCAGCCATCCCAGCCAGAGTTCAAAAGTCGTCAGGATTTGAGCAACCGAATTTTGT
>JAZQZB010000010.1:0-17874 GCA_045633825.1 Alphaproteobacteria bacterium
GTCAAAAACCATTGCACTGATAAGAGAGCGAGTAATGGCATAAATTCTGATGTCGTTAGGCATATTAGGATTTTCCATATCAAATTTTGTTAAAATCTCTTTGATAAAATCCAGTTTGCATAATTCTTCGATTGTAAAAAATCCGGCACGAAATCCGTCATCAATATCGTGATTGTTATAAGCAATATCATCGGCAAATGATGCAATTTGTGCTTCTATGGAAGGATATTTTTTTAAATCGAGCGGAAATTTTTTGTTAAAAGTTTTGAGCCAGTCATCATTTATTTTGTTTATCGGCCCATTGTGTTTTACTGTTCCTTCTAATGTTTCCCACGTTAAATTTAATCCTTTGAAATTAGGATAACGGTTTTCTGTTTCGGCCATGATTTTCAGAGAATTTACATTATGATCAAATCCTCCGAAATTTTTCATGCAATTTTTTAATCCTCGTTCGCCGGCGTGTCCGAATGGTGCGTGTCCGATATCGTGAGCTAAAGCAATGGCTTCACCGAGTTCTTCGTTTAATGACAATTTTTTACATAATGTGCGGGTTATTTGAGCAACTTCGATACTGTGTGTTAAACGAGTGCGATAATTACGTCCTTCGTGATAAGCAAAAACTTGAGTTTTTCCTTCCAGACGACGAAATGCCGCAGAGTGAATAATTCTGTCACGATCACGCTGAAAATCAGAGCGAATAATATTGTGATAATCGGGGTAAAGTCTACCTTTTGATTTTTCGTTTGATGAGGCATATTTTGCAAGAATCATTTTTTTTACTTTCAATGTTGAAAAAAATATTATATTTTTACTTTAAGATAAACAGGCTAAATAAAGAGTTAATTAAAATGAAAATTGCTACATATAATGTTAATTCGATAAATGCACGAATCGAAAATTTGATAAATTGGTTGAAGAAAGACCAACCGGATATTGTTTTGTTGCAAGAAATTAAATGTGAATTTAATTCTTTTCCGTTTTTTGATTTGCAGACAGTCGGATATGAGGCAAAAATTTGGGGACAAAAAAGTTATAACGGAGTGGCTGTTTTGTCACGACATAAAATAAAAAACGTTAAAGAGGGATTGCCTGATTTTGATGATGAAAATTCTCGTTATTTGGAGGCTGAAATCGAAGTTGATAATATTTGTTATAAAGTAGCTTCGATTTATTTGCCGAACGGTAATCCTCCATATAATAATCCTGATGATGAAAGTAAGTGGATATATAAATTAAAATGGATGGAAGCATTTTATAATTATGCTAAAAAACTGTCGAGTTTAAGAATGCCGATAATTTTGGGTGGTGATTTTAATGTAATTATGAGTGATATTGATGTTTATAATCCGGAGGAATATCGTAATAATGCTTTGTTTAAGCCGGAAGTAGTCCAAAGATTGAAAGCATTTGAATATCTCGGTTTTTATGATGCATATAGAGTAAAGCATAGAAATGAGGCAGGGTATACTTTTTGGGATTATGCCGGCGGGGCTTTGCAAAATGATATGGGAATGAGAATAGATTATTTGTGGCTTAATTCTTATGCCGTTGATAAATTGGAAACCGTTGAAGTTGATAAAACAACCAGATATGATGTAAAACCATCGGATCATACGGTGTTGAAAGCAGTGTTAAAATAAAATGAAACGAGTAGTTTTTTATGTAGCTTTGTTGGTAATAATGTTTCAAATAAACATTTGTTCGGCGTCGTGGAAAAATGTTTATCAAAGTGTGAAAGATACTTATATCGGTAGTGTCAAAATTCAAGATTTGGCAAATGCGGCGCTAAAGGGATTGAATAAAGTCGATAAAAATTTGCGTGTGGGAAGCGGAGCTAATAGTGTAACTTTGTATTATAAGGGAAAAGTTGTTGATAGCGTGAGCACTCCGGAAGATGAAAATGATGCTTCTAAATGGGGAGAAATCACTCAAAGATTTATAGATAAAGCTATTAAAAAATCAAATAAAGCTTCGGAAAATGATTTTAAGATTTTTGATGTAACGGTTCAAGAAATTCCTAATGTTTTAGATGAAGATTCAAAGTTCTTTGAAAATGTTGATGAGGCAAGAGGAAATAATATCAAAAATAAAAGAGTGTTCGGAGCAAGAGTTGAAGATAATGTTTTAATCGTAAAAATTGTGGCTTTTAATAAGCAAACGGTTGCAAATTTGAAAAATGCAACAGAAGAAAATTTGTCGGCAGATGCCATAGTGATCGATTTGCGCGGTTGTGTCGGAGGTATGAGCAGTGAGGCTATTATTGCTGCCGATTTGTTTTTGGATAGCGGTATAATTACTTCGATGCAAGGAAAAGAGCAAAATGAAGAATTTTATTATAATGCAAAAGAAGATAATATTTGGAAAAATAAACCGATTTTTATTTTTGTTGATGAAAATACGGCTTCGGCTGCGGAAATTTTTGTTGCGGCATTAAAAGAGCAGGGTATTGCAAAAGTTATCGGAACGATAACTAAAGGAAAAGGTTCAATGCAAAAACTTGTTGTGCTCGAAACAGGCAGCGTTTTGGCTATTACCGACAGTTTTTTTAAGACACCGTCAAATAGTGAAATACATCATCGCGGAATTATACCGGATATTTGTACTTTTGAGATGTCGGATAATCAAAATATTGATGATTTATTGAAAAGAAACGGGGCTGATTGTTATCGGGAAAACAGGGAAGATGCTTTGTTGGAATATAAAATTGTTTTGAAAATGTTAAAAAAAGACAGCTAAAGTCAAATAAAATTTAAAATTATAGTTGACATAGCGCAAAAAAAATGTATATTACGCTCAAATGTTTTGAATAATAACCTTTAATTAAGAGTATGAAAAATGGCTAAAGCAATAAAAGTTAAAGTAAAATTGGAAAGTACAGCCGGTACAGGTACATTTTATCTTGCTGAGAAAAATCCAAGAACTCATCCTGAAAAATTGACTTTGAAAAAATATGATAAAAAGTCTAAAAAGCATGAAGAGTTCGTTGAGAAAAAATTGAAGTAATTTTTTAGATTTTTTGATTTGCAGAATAAAAACCGGTTTGTATTATAACCGGTTTTTTTTATAACTTTAAGAGTTAATCGTCTAACAGATTTGCTTTTTCGTATTCTTTTATCAGATGGTTTATTTCAACATTTGTATAGCGCTGGGTCGTTGAAAGGGACGCATGACCCAAAAGCTCTTGAATATAACGTAAATTAGTTCCCTTTGCCAAAAGGTGAGTGGCAAAAGAATGGCGCAATGCATGCGGGGTAATATTATCCGGAAGATTTAAGATGGTACGCGCCTTTTCTAAAGTTCTTTGCACAATGCGAGGGCTTATTCTCTCACCTCGTGCACCTAAAAACAAAGGCTCTCCTTGCTTTGGATTATAGGGGCATGCCGTAAGGTAGGCATCGATTTTTGTCTTAATTATGGGAAGAACCGGAACATATCGTTCTTTGTTGCCTTTTCCATGTATTTTAAGGAAATCGTTATGATTAATATCACCAATATTGAGGTTAAGGGCTTCAGAAATTCGCAAACCGCATCCGTAAATAATTGTTAAAATGGCGACATCTCTAAGCCCTTGCCATTCTTGTTTGGAAAAATCTTTAACTTTATCCAAAAGTTTTAATGTTTGATCAATATCTAAAGATTTTGGTAATATCTTATCTTTTTTGGGTGAGGATATAATCGAAATATCGGTATTTTCAATTATATGATTACGATTTAAATATTTGAAAAAACTTTTTAATGTTGATATTTCACGAGCTAAAGTGGTTTTGCTTAAATGACGAGAATTTTGTGAGCTTAAAAATGCTCGAAATGTTCTTACATCAATTTCTTTCAGATCATTAAAATCAGGAGTATTACCTAAATAATTGTTCCAAAATTTGAAAAAGGAAGATAAATCACGAGCATATCCGTCAATGGTATGAGGTGAATACATACGTTCGGATTTCAGCCATTTAAGCCAGCCGTTGATATGAGATAAAACCTCTGTTGAGGTATTGTAAGTTATTTCTTCTTTCATAATGTTGTTGAGTTTATGCCTAATTGTTTAAAAAATAATTTATCTTTTTTTGTGAGTAAATTTTATAAATGTTAGCAATATTTAATGGCTTTGGTAATATTAAAAAAGGAGTTTTAAATGATAGCCAGAGTTTTGTTAACATTGCCTTTTAATGAACCGTTTGATTATAAATTTGACGGAGATGTTAAATGTGGCGATTTGGTTAGAGTTCCTTTCGGAAAAGAAATTTTGGTCGGTGCGGTTTGGGAGATAACTCAAACCAGTAAACTTGATGATAAAAAAATCAAAAAAATTATCGAAGTTTTACCTTTTGAGCCTTTGAGTAAAAATTTGCGTAAATTTGTTGAATTTGTGGCAAATTACAATATGGCTTATCTCGGGCTCGTATTAAAAATGGTGTTTAGTGTTCGTCAAGTTTTTGATGATCCGAAAATGATGAAATATTACCGTTTGAGCGGGAAAACTTTGGCGGATGCAAAATTAAAAAATTCGGATGCAAGATGGCGAGTTATGGATTTTTTGAAAGTCGGCCCTTTTAATCGCCAAGATATTGCATCAGGTGCCGGTGTTTCGCAATCGGTTATAAAAAGTTTGATAGATGCAAGTGTGTTGGAAGAGGTTTTGGTCGAAAAGAAAAAGGAATATCAAAAACCGGTTTGCGGATTTCAAAAAGTTAAACTTAATGATGAACAAAAAGCGGCAAGTGATAAATTATGTGCTAAAATCGGAAACGGTTTTAGCGTGACTTTGCTTAACGGTGTGACCGGTTCGGGTAAAACCGAAGTATATTTTGAAGCTGTCGAAAAAGCATTTGAAGCCGGTAAACAAGTTTTGATTATGGTGCCGGAAATAGGTTTGACTTCACAATGGTTATCTCGTTTTGAAAAAAGATTCGGCGTAAAGCCGGCACAATGGCATTCGGCATTGTCGCAAACTGAAAGAATCGATAATTGGAAAGCTGTTATATCAGGAGAAGTTAAAATAATTATCGGTGCTCGCTCGGCATTGTTTTTACCTTATAAAAATTTGGGATTGATTGTTGTTGATGAAAGTCATGATGCGTCGTTTAAACAGGAAGATGTGGTGAATTATCAAGGACGTGATATGGCTGTTGTCAGGGCAAAATATGAGACTGTTCCGCTTATTTTATCGACAGCTACACCCGATTTGGAAACCGTTTGCAATGTTGATGAAGGAAAATATGATGAGGTTAGGTTAAATTCTCGCTTTGCATCAGCCGAATTACCGGAAATTAAGATTATTGATTTGAAGAAAAATAAGCCTGTAAAGGGCAGTTGGGGAGTGTCGTGGTTGTCGCCTTTGCTTTGTGATAAACTTAAAGAAGTTTATGAAAAAGGTGAGCAGAGTGTATTGTTTTTAAACAGAAGAGGGTATGCACCTTTGGTGATATGCCGTGATTGCGGACATCGTATTCAGTGTCCGAATTGTACGGCGTGGTTAACCGAACATTTAAAAGCCGATAAGTTGGTTTGTCATCATTGCGGTTATTCTACCAATATCCCTAAAGAATGTCCCGAATGTCATTCGCAAAACGGATTGTGTGCATGCGGGCCGGGAGTGGAGAGAATTGCTGAAGAAGTTAAATATCGGTTTCCGTTGGCAAAAGTTAAGGTTTTATCTTCTGATTTTGTGAATAATTTTAGAGAAATTCATCAGATTATTAAAGAAATGGAAGATGGTGAAATCGATATTTTAATCGGAACACAAATATTAGCTAAAGGTCATCATTTTCCGGCACTTACTTTGGTGGGAATTGTTGATGCTGATTTGGGATTGATGGGAAGTGATTTGCGAGCAAGTGAAAGAACTTATCAACTTTTGTCGCAAGTGGCCGGACGAGCAGGGCGAGGAGATAAAAAAGGCGAGGTTTATTTGCAAACATTGTATCCGGAAAATGCAGTGTTGAATGCAATTAAAAACGGTAATGCAAACGAATTTTATGCTATTGAAAAACAAACAAGAAAATTGTTGAAAATGCCGCCTTACGGTAAACTTGCTTCGTTGATTGTTTCGGGTGAAAAAAGAGACGAAGTCGAAAAAACAGCTATATTATTGGGGCAGGCTGCCTTTAACGGTTCGGAAATATCCACACTCGGACCGGCACCGGCTCCGATATATATGTTAAGAGGAAAATACAGATATCGATTGTTGTTAAAAACTGCTAAAAATATAAAGATACAGGATGTTTTGACGCAGTGGATTAAAAGAGTGAAAATACCTGTTTCAGTGAGAGTTGAGATTGATATTGATCCTTATTCTTTTTATTAAGACTTGTTAATAAAAAAGAAACTAATTATTATGTATTATAAATCGAAATTGATGAAATTATGTGCATAAAAAGGTGTCTTAAATTGAAAAAAGTTTCTAAAATTAAAATCGCCAATGTATATGCTACGGCTTTGTATGAAGCTTCTGTCGAAAGCGGATCCGTTGATAAAGTGAAAAATGATGTTGCTAAATTGCAAAGTCTTTTGAATGAAAATAATGATTTAAGTGCTTATTTGGAGAATCCGTTGTGGTCTCAACAAGATAAAAAAGATATTTTGTTAAAGACGTCCGGAGTGCTTGATTTGAATGATGATACGTTAAATTGTTTAAATGTTACTATCGAAAACGGTCGTATTTCCGATTTGAAATTGATATTAAACGGTTTTGAAAAAATATATAACAGTAAAAATAATATTGAGAAAGTGTGCGTGGAAACTGTTAAAAAACTTTCAAGTAAACAAGATGCAAAATTAAAAAAAATTGTTGAGAATCTTTTAGGAAAAAAAGTTTTGATTGATTATGTAATCAATCCTAAAATTTTGGGCGGTTTGCGTGTGCAATGCGGCTCAAAAATGTTTGATAACAGCTTGATAAACAAGCTGAATTATTTAGAAAATGTAATGAAAGGTAAGTAATAATGTCTGTATCTGCCAGTGAAATATCTTCAATTATCAAAGACAAAATTGCTAAATCTGAAACCAAAATTGATGTGGCTCAGGTGGGTAAGGTTTTGTCGGTTGGTGACGGTGTGGCTCGAGTTTACGGGTTAGACGAAGTTCAAGCCGGTGAGTTGGTTGAATTTTCCAGCGGTGTTAAGGGAATGGCTCTTAACTTGGAAGAAGATAATGTCGGTGTGGTTGTTTTCGGTGACGATGATGATATTAAAGAAGGTGATATCGTAAAACGTACCGAATCGATCGTTAGTGTGCCGGTCGGAAAAGAATTGTTGGGCAGGGTTGTTAATGCTTTGGGTGAGCCTATTGACGGTTTGGGAGATATTAAAGCAAAAGAATATAGCCGTTCCGATATTAAAGCTCCCGGTATTATTGCCAGAAAATCTGTTCATGAACCGATGCAGACAGGTATTAAAATTGTGGACTCACTTATTCCTATCGGAAGAGGACAACGTGAGCTTATTATCGGTGACAGACAGACCGGTAAGACAGCTATTATCGTTGATACAATTATCAATCAAAAGAAAATAAATGATGCGGCAAAATCAGATAAAGAAAAATTGTTCTGTGTTTATGTCGCTGTGGGACAAAAACGTTCTACCGTTGCTCAAGTTGTTAAAACTTTAAAAGATTATGGTGCTATGGATTATACAATCGTTGTGGCAGCTACTGCTTCTGATGCTGCACCGATGCAATATATTGCACCTTATTCGGGGTGTGCAATGGGTGAGTTTTTCCGTGATAACGGAATGCATGCCGTTATATTTTATGATGACTTGTCCAAACAAGCTACGGCATATCGTCAGATGTCATTGTTGCTTCGTCGTCCACCTGGACGTGAAGCTTATCCCGGTGATGTGTTCTATTTGCATTCTCGTTTGTTGGAACGTGCGGCAAAAATGAATGATGAAAAAGGTGCCGGTTCTTTAACTGCATTGCCGGTTATTGAAACTCAAGCAGGTGACGTTTCGGCGTATATTCCGACAAATGTTATTTCAATTACCGATGGTCAGATTTTCTTGGAAACATCATTGTTTTATCAGGGTATCAGACCCGCCGTTAACGTTGGTATTTCGGTTTCTCGTGTGGGTTCTGCCGCGCAAATTAAGGCAATGAAACAAGTTTCCGGTTCAATGAAATTGGATTTGGCACAATATCGTGAAATGGCTTCGTTTGCACAATTTGCTTCAGATTTAGATCAATCTACCAAAAATTTGCTTGCCAGAGGTGCTCGTTTAACGGAAATGTTGAAACAACCTCAATATCAACCAATGACGGTTGAAGAAGAAGTTGTGGCTATTTTTGCCGGCGTTAAGGGATTTTTGGATAAACTTCCTTTGAATAAGGTTAGGGAATATGAAGAAAGAGCTTTGGCATCTATAAAAGCAAATCATCCGGAATATTTGGATGAAATCAGAAAAGAATGTAAAATTTCTGATGATTTAGAAGCTAAATTGATGAAGTTTTATGAAACATTTACTTCTGATTTTGTGTCAACTTTAACAAAGGCGGCTTAAAAAATGGCAGGTTTAAAAGAGCTGAGAGTTCGCATTTCTTCCATTGCCTCAACCAAAAAGATTACTTCGGCAATGAAAATGGTTGCAGCCGCAAGATTAAGAAGAGCAAACGAATCGCTTGATAAATCAAAAAATTATCATCAGGGAATATTGACTGTTGCCGGCAGGATTTTTAAAAATTTGAAAGATGATGAAAAAGGTGCCGGCATACCGTTAAATTATCCGGTTATTATGACATTGAGACCTGATGTGGAAAATTATTTGTTGGTGGCTTTTTCTTCTGATCGCGGTTTGTGCGGAAGTTATAACAGTTATGTCTTGCGTGAAACCATAAAGAGAATTGATGAACTGACAGCTAAAGGTATGAATGTTAAGGTTTTGTGTGTGGGCAAAAAAATCGGTGATGCTCTAAAAAGTCGCAGACCTGATGCTGTTTGGGATGTTTTGGTCGGAGTTGCTCAAAAAGGAGCCAGGTATAGAGATGCCGAACAAATTATCGAACCGTTGATTACCGAGTATATTTCTGGCGGTTTTGATGTTTGCGAAGTTATTTATACTTATTTTAATTCTCCGATAAATCGTGAGGTAAAACGTCGTCAGTTGTTGCCATATTCATTGGATGTGGATTTGGATGATCCGCGTTTTTCCGATAAAGTTGATAATGCTTTTTATGAATATGATGCTGCTGAAGAAAAAGTATTTAATGATGTGGTTTATATGTTGATGTTTTCGGAAATGTTCCAAATGTTGCTTAATTCTCAAGCTAGTGAGCAGGGAGCACGAATGACATCAATGGATAATGCAACTCGTAATGCCGCCGATATGATCGGTAAATTGACTTTACAATATAATCGTTTGCGTCAGAGTGCGATTACGACCGAATTGGTCGAGATTATCTCGGGTGCCGAGGCTTTGTAATTTTTATATGAGATTTGAAAATTAGGAGATTTTGATAATGGCTAAAGAAACCGTAAAAAAGTCTGAAAAGAAAACAACAGTTAAGAAAACAGAAAATCCTGAAGCTAAAACTGTTAAAAAGACTAAAAGTACTTCTGCGAAAGCTGATGTTAAAGAAGTCGTAAATACCAATTTGGCTAAAGGTCGTGTTTTTCAAGTTACCGGCGCCGTGGTTGACGTAAAATTTGATAATGTAAATGAATTGCCGGCAATTTTGACTGCTTTGACATGTGATAATAACGGTAACAGATTGGTTTTAGAAGTTGCTCAACATTTGGGCGAAAGTGTTGTTCGTTGTATTGCTATGGATGCAACTGACGGTTTGGTCAGAGGACAGGAAGTTATTAATACCGGTAAGCCGATTGAAGTTCCTGTGGGTCCGGATATGTTGGGGCGCATTATCAATGTTGTTGGTGAACCGGTTGACGGGCGCGGTGCAGTTAAATCTAAAAATTATTATCCTATTCACCGTGATGCCCCTGCGTTTGTTGATCAATCTACCGATACTGAAATTTTAACTACGGGTATTAAGGTTATTGACTTGTTGGAGCCGTATGCTAAAGGCGGTAAAATCGGTTTATTCGGTGGTGCCGGTGTGGGTAAAACGGTTTTAATTATGGAATTGATTAATAATATCGCTAAAGGTCATGGCGGTTATTCGGTGTTTGCCGGTGTTGGTGAAAGAACACGTGAAGGTAATGACCTTTATAATGAAATGATTGAATCCGGCGTTATTGATTTGAAGGGAGCTAATTCTAAAACAGTGCTTGTTTACGGTCAAATGAATGAACCTCCGGGAGCTCGTGCTCGTGTTGCTTTGACAGGTTTGTCCCAAGCAGAATATTTTAGAGATGAAGCTCATCAAGATGTGTTGTTCTTCGTTGATAATATTTTCCGTTTTACTCAAGCAGGTTCCGAAGTTTCGGCGCTTTTGGGACGTATTCCTTCGGCTGTGGGTTATCAACCGACTTTGGGTACTGATATGGGGGCAATGCAAGAGCGTATTACTTCTACCAAAAACGGTTCTATTACATCTGTTCAAGCTGTGTATGTGCCGGCGGACGACTTGACTGATCCGGCTCCGGCTACAACATTTGCGCACTTGGATGCTACTACAGTTTTGTCTCGTTCAATCGCTGAACTTGGTATTTATCCGGCTGTGGATCCACTTGATTCAACATCAAGAATTTTAGATCCTTCGGTTGTAGGTGAAGAGCATTATCAAGTGGCTCGCGGTGTTCAGGAAATATTGCAAAAATATAAGTCGTTACAAGATATTATTGCAATTTTGGGTATGGACGAATTGTCTGATGAAGACAGATTGGTTGTTTCTCGTGCCAGAAAAATTCAACGTTTCTTGTCTCAACCGTTCCATGTTGCCGAAGTATTTACAGGTACTCCGGGTGTGTTTGTTAAATTGGAAGATACAATTAAAGGATTTAAAGGAATTTTGGACGGATTGTATGATGATGTTCCGGAACAAGCATTTTATATGGTCGGTACTATAGAAGATGTTTTGAAAAAAGCTGAAACAATGAAAGACGTAGCATAAAAATTGTCAGTTGTAATAATGGTTTGTATATAAAGGATTGTTTTTAAAATGGCTAATGAAGTAAATGTTTCGATAATTTTACCTGCCAGAATTTATTTGCAGGAAAAGGCTGCAAGTATTATTATTCCGGCAATCAGAGCAGATGTTGATATTTTGCCTGATAGAGCTCCCAGTGTTTTTGCATTGGATTTTGGTTTGGTGAAATTGTTAAATCAAAATGGTACATTAAAAGACAGTTATTTTATTCAACCCGGAATGGCCGAAATTGTAAATAATGAGTGTAAGATTATGACGCAGGGCGTAATTTCAGCTAAAGAAGTTTCAGCATATGATGCCAAGAAGAAATTGGCAGAAGCTGAAAGTGAACAGATGAAATTATTTTATCAGATGGTCTTGGATTATCAACGTGGTGCAAGACGTCGTTATTTGCGTACAATTCAGCTATATAACAAAAAGTTGAAAAAGAAAAAGTCAGGGTTGAAAAAATTTATTTTCAGACCATTTAGCAAAAAGACAGACGAGAAAATAAATCATTAAAGGAAAAAGAAAATGTTTTTAGAAGCTGGACTTTTGACAAGACGTTCGGTTCGTCAATATGTAAAAGGTAAAAAAATATCGCAGGAAGATATGGAGGATTTGCTTAAAATTGCGATGTATGCTCCTTCCGGTTATAATAAACAACCTTGGGAATTTATTGTAGTTGATGATGAAGCTACAAAAGAAAAAATTATGCAAATTCATTCGCATGCATCATTTTTGAAAGATGCATCGGCGGCGATTGTTGTTTGTGGTGACGTAAATCAGCAGTTAGATGATAATTTTTGGGTGGTTGATACATCGGCTGCCGTTGAAAATTTGTTGTTGGCTATTCACGGTAAAGGATTGGGCGGTTGTTGGTGTGCAATTTATCCGTATGAAGAAAGAATGAAACAATTTCAGGAATTATTGGAATTGCCCGAAAATATTAAACCGAATGCTTTGGTTGTTGTGGGATATCCTCAAAAACTTCCGCAGCAACCGCAAGATAGGTTTAAAAAGGAAAAAATACATTATAATAAATGGTAAGAAGAAAAGCCCCGTTAGAAAAACGGGGCTTTTTATTAAATGGAAATTATTCCTCGAACAAGAGCATAAATTGCAAAAACAGCAATAAGTATAAGTAAAAATGCTAATTTGCATTCAGATCTGCTAAAAACAGCTTCTTGAGGAGAATTTTGTTTGCGAGCTCGAATATAAACAGGAATTCCCAAAGTTATGATTATTACGGCAGTTAATAAATAATTCAGACCGGCGGCATAAATCAGCCATAATGCATAAATGGAGCCTAAAACAGAGGTGAATAGTGCGCCGGAACGAGAATAAATCGTGTTTTCGGGATATTCACCGTCTTCGCAAAGTTTCCATAAATAAGCACAAGAAGTGAAGTAGGCCGGTAAAACCATTACTGAAGTAATTGATAACATAGTGTTCCAAGCATTATTAGAAAAATATACCAAAAGTAAGAATAATTGCATGGCAAAAGATGTAACAATTAAAGATACAGACGGAGCTTGGTTTTTATTTTCTTTGGCAAATGATTGGGGAAAAGTTCCGTCTTGTGCTGCAGCTTGCGGAATTTGAGCAGTTACCATGGTCCAAGCAAGCCAACTGGTTAAGACGGAAATAACTAAACCTATGTTCATAACCCATGCCCCCCAAGTTCCGACAGCTTGTTCTAAAATTCCGGCAGTAGAAGGGTTGGCAATTTGTGAAAGTTCACCTTGCGACATATAACCGAACGGCAGTAACGAAAGCAAAATATAAATTGCTAAACAGCTTAAAAAACCTAAAATTGTTGCCGGTCCGATATTTTTAGGTGATTTTGCTTGGTTTGACATTACAACTGCACCTTCAATACCGATAAATGCCCATAAAGTTACTAACATTGTGCTTTTTATTTGAGTTGATAAGTCTCCGAGTTTGGCTTTTGTGTTAATGGCTTCGCCCCAAAAATCCATATCAAATTTGTCGATAGAAAATAAAAATACCATAATGATAATGAATAAAAACAAAGGTATTATTTTAATTGCTGTGCCGATTGTATTAACAATACTAGCTTGTTTGATACCTCGTAAGACTAAAAAGTTAAAGAACCAGATAATCAGAGAGCCGCCGATTATTGAGGCAAGATTATTTCCTCCGGCAAAATGAGGCGGAAAGAAATAATTTAAGGCGTCCATTGTAATTACGGCATATCCTACATTGCCGCAAACTTGACATAGCCAATATGACCAGCCTATTGTAAATCCGACATATGATCCGAAACCTGATTTAGAATAAGAATATATACCGGTTGTAAGGTTTGGTTTAATAATTGATAGAATTGAAAAGGTGCGGGCAATAAAATATATGCCGATGCCGGTTATAATCCATGCTAAAAGTATGGCTCCGGCTGATGCTGATGCAGCCATATTTTGAGGGAGGGAATAAATCCCTCCGCCAATCATTGAGCTTACGACAATAGCTGCTAAAGCTAATACTCCCAGCTTGTTGTTATTATTTTTTATTTCCTTCATGTTATTATTCCTTAAAGGGTTACAACAGGTGCATGGTCAAAATTTAAGAAACCCATGGCTGTTAAGCAATAGCCGAATTGTTGAGTGATGTTGGTATAATTATGCCATATTTGAAAATCGGAATGTTTTTCGACATCACGAAGTTCCAGTTCGTGTTTTAATGATTTGTTGAGCCACATTTTTGCGTGACCTTCAGCGATTTCATCATCAATAAATGTATCAAAATATTCGACATATTCGGCAGCCCAACCGCCGATTAATTCGCCGTTTTTGTCTTTACCCCAGCAGATTCCCAAACCGGTGGCAATGGCTTTATGTTCATCACGAGAAGCACCGTTTGCGGCCATAATTACTTCTAAAACCGCACCATGTTTGAATTGGCTGATAATTTTATCGTTTAAGGGAATAATATTATTGTGGAGTTCTTTAGGAAGTACGGAAGTGTATGGTACAATGTTGAAATTTTCAATTTGAGCATCTTTTAGTGCCGAATCATAGCAGAATGTTTCAAAAGGTTGGGGCGGAATACCATCTTCAGCTTGTCCGGAACCACCGGTAATAAATGCAAAAGTCGGAAAACGAACACCTTCAGTCATGATAAAATCTCCTTTTTGTCAGTTAATATTAAAAAATGCTGTTTTTTAAATATTTTGTTTGAAAGAGATTTCAAGTAAACAAAAACCCTATCATAAAGGATAGGGCTTTTGTTTGGTTAGTTATTGTAAAATATTATATTTCACCAATGTACATACCTAATTCTTTGGCTGCTTTGACATATTTTCCGTTTACATCAACCAAAGTTGTACCGGCTTTGACAACATCACTTAATGAAACATCGGAAACTTCACCATTTTTCCAAACAACCATTTTATTGTCTTCGCCGTTAGCAAGTAATTCAACAGCTTTTGCACCAAATGCGGCAGCAAGTAAGCGGTCGAAAGCTACCGGAACACCGGAACGTTGTAAGTGGCCGAGTGTGGTTACACGGAATTGAAATTCGCCATAACGTTTGGCAATTTCAGCACATAAGTATTGTCCGATACCACCATAAACAGCTTCGCCAACCATGTTTTTGTTACTGGTTACAACTCCGCCGTTTTCTGTTTTGATGCCTTCTGAAACAACAATAACGGCATGATTACGACCACGAGCTTTAATTTCTTTTAATTTGTTGATGATACCATCGATTGTATATGGAATTTCAGGTATTAAGCAAACATCGGCATTTCCGGCTAAAGCAGAGTGTAAAGCCAAGTGACCGGCATCTCGTCCCATGACTTCGGTAATCATTGCGCGATTGTGTGAACGAGCGGTAAGTTCCAAACTGTCGATAGAGGTTGTGCAATATTGAACAGCTGTTTGGAAACCGACAGAAAATTCGGTAATAGGAGTATCATTATCAATAGTTTTCGGAATACCGATAATTTTTACAAGAGAGTTTTTACTCATGTTTGATACGATATTCATACTTCCGTCACCACCGATAACAACAATACCGTCTAATCCTAAATCTTTAACACCTTGAGAGAATCTTTTTGAAACTTCTTCTAAAGATTCAATGCGTAATCCTTTGTTTAGGGAACCAAGGTAAGATCCGCTTAAACGAGGCCATGGCATGTCGCAAAAGTTTTTTAAGGTAAGAATTTCATAACGATGCTCTTTGTCTGTAATACCTTCGGTACCATCATGAATTCCGTATACTTCCCAACCTTTCTTCTCGGCAGAAGCAACAACGGCGCTTATGACAGCATTAAGACCGGCGCAATCTCCACCGGAAGTTAAAACACCAATTCTTTTAATTGTACTCATTGTAAAAAAGACTCCTGTTTTTTAGTTGCATTATTCTTCATTTTGTAGTATACTATTACAGATTTAAGATAGATTTCCAGTAAAAATGTAACAATTAACAAGATATTTGTTGAAAGGACTGTACTATATGTTTAATAAAAACCAAAGTAGTCGCTTACAACATCAGTTGTGCGAGTTAAAATTAGAAGAACGCAGAGTGTGTTCCGATATCAGACATTTGGTTAAAAATAATCATACCATTGATTTTTTCAAAGCTAAACAGTTAAATGGTTTGAGGACTGGCGTTAAAAAGAAAATTAAAAGTGTTGAAGCGAGAATTATGCCTAACATTATTGCATAAGAAAAATGCTTGATTTTATAAAAAAAGCTCCCGGCCAAAAGGTCAGGAGCTTTTTTTGGTATTTGATTTTTTATAAATCATCAAAGCCCATTAAACGATATTTTACTCTTACATCCATTTTTTTGGAATAATCATTAATAAGTTCATTACTTAAATCGCGTTCAAGAGTTTTTTGCATCTTAATGTTTATATTATTAAGCTGGGTATTATCGGCATTGCCGTTGCGATTGATTATTTTTATCGGACTTACAATGTTTGTTGTTCCGCCTGATGATAATAAGCGATATTCACCTAACGGAGTTTGATATGCTTCGTTCAGTTGAGCGGAATTAAGCTTTGCAAATCCTTCACCGCGTTTTAAGGGAAGGGTGGTGACAATATTTAATTTGAAACGTTTGGCAATATTATTTAATGTTTCATCATTGTCTAAATCGGCAACAACATCATTGATGATTTCTTGAGCTATTGCTGATTTTTCATTTTCTGCCCAAATTTTTTCAATTTCATCTTTAACATTATCTAAAGGTTTAATGTGAGCATCTTTGATATCGGTAATATTTGCTAAAATGAAGCCTGTTTCTGTTTCGATAAATTGGCTTATTTCTCCGACATTGTATGAAAATGCTGTTTCGATAAAGTCATTTGATGTAACAATGTCTTTGTATTTCGGAGAACTTAAAGATTTATAAGATCCGTCTTCTTTTAATGAAGATACTTTGTTTATTTTTACTTTGTGTTCTTTGGCTATAGTTTCTAAATTTTCACCGGCACCGATTTTATCTTCTATGTTGTTAATGATATTTAAGGTTTCTTCATAAGCGCGCTCTTGTCTTATGGTGTTGATGATATCATTTTTAACACTTTCAATAGAAGTTACTTTTTTAGGTGTTATTTTGGTTACTTTTAAAATGTGCCATCCGAATTCGGAATTAATGGGGCCGACAACAGTGTTAACTTTACTGTTGAAAACGTCTTCGCTTAATTCCGGAAGCAAAGATTCTGAAGATATATTTCCTAAAGTAGTGGTTTCTTTGTCTTGGTTGGCAAAATCGGAGGCTACTTTGTAGAAATCCGTTCCTTTTTGAAGTTCGGCATAAGCTTTGTCAGCAGTTTCTTTATTGTCTAATACCATCTGTAAAATATGGCGTTTTTCGGCAATAACATATTGATTTTCATTTTCTTTATAAAAATCAGCTATTTCTTCATTTGTAGGAACTATTTTTTCAGATAAGTCGTTTGTTTTTAGTTCTATAAATGATACATCACGTTTTTCCGGTTCTTCAAATTGAGGTGCAAAATCCTGATAATATTGTTGAATTTCTTCTTCGGTTATTTTGCGATCAATTTTTAAGTTTGCCGGATTGACGGTAATATATGAGAAAATTTTTTGTTGATTTTCTATTTTGGCAATATATTCATTCATGAAGCGCGGAAATACAATTTTTTCAACCGGAGATGAAACAATATGACGATTTATGATATTTTGTTTTAAGTCGGATATGTATTCTTGTTCCGTCATATCAAAGTATGAAAGTTGACGACGTAAAAGATCCGGATTAAAGCGACCGGTGTTATCCATAAATTCCGGTTGAGTAGAGATAATTTTTTGAATAAGTTCATCTGAAATACTGACATTCTCTTTGTCTGCTTCACGAAGAATTATCATATTGTTTAAATTGTCTTTTATTAAACCAAGTAAAATGTTTTTACGAAGTTCTTCGGTTATTTCAATCGAATCGCCAAACATGTTTTTGGCTTTGCGAATGCTGTTATTAAGTTTTATGTTCATTTCGTCTTGAAGTATTTCAAAGTCGTCAACTTTGATAACTGCTCGGTTTTTGTTGGCAGAGTTGACGTAGCCGGTAATACCGAATAATGACATGAAACTTAAAGCCGTAAGGGTTAAAATGGCTTTTGTTAACCAAGAATCTTGATATTTTCTTATTTTGCTGATCATTTTTATTCATATCCTCAATAAAAAACACTTATAATTGCGTGCGATTATAAACCTTTTATTATTTTATACAACCTTTCAAATATTGATGTTGAAAAGTTTTTTTGAGTGTGTTAAAAGTCAGTTAATTGTTTTGATTTTTAATTTTGAAAAGGAATCATGGTAATGGCTAGAAAAATGTTAATCGCCGGAAATTGGAAAATGAACGGTTT
>JAZQZB010000011.1:0-24113 GCA_045633825.1 Alphaproteobacteria bacterium
AAGAAACGGAATGTAGTTCAGCCTGGTAGAACGCTTCGTTCGGGACGAAGAGGTCGCTGGTTCGAGTCCAGTCATTCCGACCACATCAGACGGCTAGGATTTTTTAAGAGCAAATTAAACGGCTTGATCAAGGAAATCCTAGCTTTTTTGTTATCTAAAACACAGTTCGAAACTAAAAGCCTTAAAAACTGATTTTTAGCAAGAGGTTTCGAATTAATGAAGTGTTTCTAATTATGTTTTTATGAAAAAATAGATAAAAAAGCGTTGCATAGTGCTTAAAAATGTGATATATTATAGGCATAAAATCAATCATTTTTATATTATCAATTTTATATATTATGAAAAAAATAACAATCTTAGTGTTAACTGTAATACTAGCAGTAATTACAGTTGTTATAGTGGCAAAGCCAAAATTTGAAAGAACAAACATTTCTGAAAATTTTGCCGCAGTCGTTGAACATACCTCAAAAGGCATCATCACTGACGATAGCATTTTGTATAAAGGGTCTCTGGATGACTGGAAATTTTTTCCTGGTGATAAAATTAGATTTATAAAGTCAGGAGATTTGCCCAAAGTTCTTGAGACATATCCTACTAATAAGGAACCTTGGATAGGCATTACGGATATCTCTGCCCCCATCAAAAAGGTAAAAAAAACAAAGAACAAAGTATTTATTGAAACAGAGTATGCTACAATTACCCTAAGAAGTCAAGATTACATCATTGAGTTCATAGAAAAAGGTAACCCGAACTATTTTTACATAGGAAAATGCGACAATCTAAAAGCATATAAAATTATGTAAACTCTAAAAATAAAACCTCCCACTAGGGAGGTTTGATTTTTTTAGGATTTTCTTAATCAATCCGTTTAATTTACTCTTGAAAACTCCTATTATACTCGACCAACAAAAATAAGGGGAGTACCGTTAGGTGCTTCCCTTTTTTTGTTGAACACGAAGTGTTTGACACGAACCAGCGAGAAGCTGGTTTGAACCACAGCTTTTAGGCAGACGGGAGTATGCCGGTCGGCGATGCCGATGAGTGCAGAGGCAACTCAAACTTTCGTGCAGAGTAGTCCAGTCATTCCGACCATATTAGACAGCTAGGATTTTTTAAGAACAAATTAAATGGCTCAAATAAGGAAATCCTAGCTTTTTTGTTATCTAAAATACAGTTCGAAACTAAAAGCCTTAAAAACTGCTTTTCAGCAAGAGGTTTCGAACCATTATTAAATATAACCTATAAAATTTATCTTATTTTATAAAATAACAAATAAACCATTAAATATCATAAATTTTACACAAAACGAACACTATTATTACACAAAAATAACAAAAAAAATAAATAAATTTATTAAAAAATACATTTTTTATATTGACAATTCGTAAAAAATAATACAACAATGTATTCATAATGTTAATTTTTAAAAAGGATGATTTAAAATGAGAAATTTTTCATATTATGAAGCTAAAAAGTTTTTAGAAGATGTTTCAAAAAAAGGTATTGATATTGACCAATTTGATTTGGAAGAATTTTATGACGCAAAAGAACTGGCCGAATTATTAGATGTTTCAGATTCAACTGCCAACAATTGGCTTAATGGAAGAACAGATATATCTAAACTCGGTGAACAAGCAATTTCATATCAAATAATGATTGATTTATTGAGAGCTTATAAAGATACTCCTAAATCAAATATAATGATTGAAACAAAAGATGGAAATTATGAAATATATGGAAGTCTTGGGGATGGGGATAATAAGTTATTAGCGACAACTGGTGATGCAAAAATAGCCAGAACAATTAAAGAAATAAATAAACTTTATAAAATATTGGCATTTTGTGAAGATTTTATTTCTACAGAATTGAAAACCAGAGAAGCAAGTGGTTATGAATACGAATTAATAGCACCTTATATTGCAGATTTTACCAATCTTAGAGATTTGATAAAATATATCTCTAGTGGTCAAACCATATCCGAGCTCAGAGATAAAAAGATAAAAGCTGCCGAGGAAGAATTATTAAAATGGCAATTCGATAATAGCTTACCTCCTGTAACTTTCTCATCTGATAATACCATGGTTAATGAAAATAAAGATATAATAAATATTGCTAAACTAGCTGCAAGAGATATGCAGGGATATGATAAACTATATGATGATGTTATTCCTGAAGGTGCACTATTTCGTTATATTCCTGAAAGAACAAGAGAGGCAAAGTACAGAGGAATAGAATTATATGTTAGGAAAATTTCCCAAGGAAGCTATTTAGCAGAAAAGGTTAAAAAACACGGCAGAGATTGGACGGATTATCAAGATGCTTTCGGAAATAATAATGTTGGTAAGATATACCGGTCATTACGCAGTGCTTATGAGGCTATTTTATACACTAACTCAAAATCGTTGAATGAAACTGAAGAAACTGAATTTTCGACCGATGATGGTAAAACTTGGACTCCTACAGGCACTCTCAAAATGTCCGATGATGAATACGCAAGTTATAAAGACTCTAAATTATAGTTTAGGTTGAGATTACTAATGAAATTATCAAAATTTTTGAGTTGTTTTTTCCTTTCTTGTCTCTTGAGCGTGAGTGTATGCGCTCAAGAGACTTATACTATGGAAAATACTAAGCTAATTAAAGGAATTCATTATGATATGCAAAACATACCATTGAACGACATTGTTAATGTTCACAATAACGCATCAGGCACAAAGGCTTCAGCATCTGCAAATAAAGATGCTCTGGGCAACGTGTCTATTGATGTAGTTTTTCATATGTAAAATGATAGTGAAATATATAGTTAAAACTATGTAATGATAGGAATATTTAACGAACGATTGTTTTGCGAAAAAAATCGTTTTTTGCCATGAGCATTGAAAATTCTAGAAAAAATGTGATTTTTGTTATTTTTTAGTTGAAATAAAGATTGAATATGTATATAGTTGAGCAACTGTTCGTTAATTGGGGTAATTTGTCCAGTTTATACTGCTCAATTTTCCGCATTATAAGAGGTTAGAATCTGATATGTTTATTGGATATTTTGATGAAAGTAAAAAAGATATAGCAATTGATGATCAAAAATCTATTGTTATGTCTTATGTTAACGAACACCAAATGAATGTTGATATATCTATTGTTTCATTATACAACTTTTTAAAGCAGAATCCCGAACTCAAAAAAACGGCAACTGGAGGTCAACGTGCCTAAGATCTCTGTGATTATGCCAGTTTATAATACAAATGAAAAATATTTTCGTGAAGCGATTGAAAGTATTTTGAATCAAACATTCTCAGACTTGGAATTAATTATTGTTGATGATTGTTCTCAAGAATATATTCGGGATATTGTATTATCATATACGGATAATCGCATTAAGTATTATCGACTTGATAAAAATCAAGGTGCTGCAAATGCAAGAAATTTTGCCATATCTAAAGCAAATGGTAAATACATTGCATTTTTGGATTCAGATGATGAATCGATATTAAATCGTTTAGAGATTCAGTATAACTTTTTAGAGCAAAATTCCGAGATTGGTTGTTTGGGGGCAAAAGTTGAAGTAATTGACAGTGTGAACAAAAATCAAACTTATAAATTTCCAGATCCGACAAAACATAAGGATATTGAAGAGTATTTGATACTTAAAGGTTGCGTATTTTGTCAATCGACAGTTATGTTGCGTAAAGATATTTTAGATAAAAATAATATTACGTATAAAACGAAGTATGTTCCTGCGGAAGATTATGCATTTTGGTTAGATATGGTTGGATATACCAAGTTTGCGGTTTTAGACGATGTTTTGCTTAAGTATAGATATTATGCAGACAATATTTCTAACAGAAAAAAAGATATACAACTTCAAAAATCAACAGATGCACAGCTCTCGGCCATAGAAAAATATTGTAATATCAAATTTAAGGATAAAGATATTTTAAGAAAGTTTTTCTGTTCAAATGGGCTTGAGCCAAATGAAATTAAAGATCTTCACATTTTTGTACGTGAGATAACCGATGCATTTAAGTCGAAAGGTTTTTCTGAAAATGAAGTATTTTTAATTTTCAGACGTAAATTCAAAAAAATTTATTATCATACACGTAGCTTATCGGGACAAAGACAACTTTTAAGTTCACCATTGAATGGTTTGTTTAATATACCAATAAGTTTGCGGATATTTTGTTTTATCACAAGAGGTATATTTTAAATGAAGACTATTTTAGTAACCGGAGGAACAGGTTTTTTAGGATCTAATCTTTGCATTCGTTTAATAAATGAAGGCAACAGAGTTATTTGTGTAGACAATAACTATACCGGCAGATTGAGTAATGTAGAAAGCATTATGGATAACCCTAACTTTCGCTTTGTTGAGCATGATATTTGCGAGCCACTAAACGTTAATGATGAGAAGATCGACCAAATTTATAACATGGCTTGCCCAGCTTCTCCTCCTGCATATCAGGGTAGTTATTCTATAAAGACCACCAAAACTTGTGTTTTTGGTGCAATTAATGTGTTGGAGTTGGCTAAAAAACATAATGCAACCATTTTGCAAACTTCAACATCTGAAATTTATGGAGAGCCTTTGGTTCATCCGCAAGTTGAAACTTATCGTGGCAATGTAAATCCAATCGGAATCAGAGCTTGTTATGACGAAGGAAAACGTTGTGCTGAAAGTTTGTTCTTTGATTATTATCGCCACGAAGGCGTAGATATTAAGGTTGTTCGCATTTTCAATACTTATGGTCCGAATATGGATCCAAATGACGGGCGTGTTGTTTCAAACTTTATATGTCAAGCTTTGAGCGGACAAGATATTACCATTTATGGTGACGGGCATCAGACACGTTCATTTTGCTATGTTGATGATTTGATAGAAGTTATTATCCGGATGATGAATTCGGAAAAAGGATTTACCGGTCCGGTTAATATCGGTAATCCCGGAGAATTTACGATTAAAGAATTAGCTGAAAAGGTAGTAGCCAAGATTGGCGGAACATCAAAGGTTGTTTACAAAGATTTACCATCAGATGACCCCACCCAACGCAAGCCTGATATTTCATTGGCAAAATCAAAACTTAATTGGGAACCAAAAATCAAATTGGATGAAGGTTTAGACAAGACAATCAAATATTTCAAAACACAAATTAATTTATTTAAAAAGGCGATGTAAAATGAAAGTAGGAATTATCGGAACTGGTTATGTCGGTTTACCGACAGGTGTAGGTTTAGCAGAGCTTGGAAACGAAGTTATATGCATTGACAGAGAACCTAAGAAAATTGAAGCACTTAAAGCTGGCAAAATCACTTTGTATGAAGATGGTTTAGAAGATTTATTTCATAAAAATGTGAAAGAAGGTCGCTTGCATTTTACAACATCTATGAAAGAAGGTGTTGAAAATGCTGATTTGGTAATTATTGCGGTTGGAACACCACCTCATCCTGTAACAAAAGAAGCTGATATGAAGTATATTCATGCGGCAGCTACCGAATTGGCCGAACATTTGAACGGTTATACCGTAATTGCAACCAAATCAACCGTTCCTGTCGGTACAGGTGATGATATTGAAGCGCTCATCAGCAAGAGAAACCCGTTTGCCAACTTTGATGTTGTATCTTTGCCGGAATTTTTGCGTGAAGGTTTTGCTGTTCATGACTTTTTCCACCCCGATAGAATTGTAGTCGGGGCAAATACGGAAAAAGCTCGTAACGTAATCAAAGAACTTTACAAACCGTTTGAAGGTAAAACCAATATGTTGTTTGTAAAACGTCGTTCTTCAGAAACAATCAAATATGCATCTAATGCATTTTTGGCAATTAAGATTCATTACATTAACGAAATGGCAAATTTCTGTGAAAAAACCGGTGCAGACATTATGGAAGTTGCCCAAGGCATGGGAATGGACACTCGTATCGGTAATCGCTTCTTAAACCCCGGTCCGGGATATGGCGGAAGCTGTTTTCCAAAAGACACTATGGCTATGGCATATATGGCTCGTCAAAACGATGTTGATATGACCTTGATAAATGCAGCCATAGCAGGAAATACAAAGCGCAAAAAAGAAATGGCAGAACGCATTTTGAATGCAACCAAAGGCATTGAAAATCCGAAAATTGCTGTTTTAGGCTTGGCATTTAAAGACGGAACAGATGATTGTCGTGAAAGTCCGGCAATGGAAATCGTAGGCGAGCTTTTGGAACACAAAGCAAATATAACCGCCTATGACCCCAAAGCTATGGGGACAGCATGTCAATTACTCGGAGATAAGATTCAATATGCCGATGATATGTATTCTTGTATCAAAGATGCTGATGTTGTGGCAATTTTGACTGAATGGCAAGAGTTCAAAACATTAGATTTGAACAAAGCTTCCAAATTAGTGAAACACAAGACGATTGTGGATTGTCGCAATTTGATTGATGCAAAACAAGCCAATAATGCCGGTTTTGTATATCAAGGAATTGGGCAAAAATTTACTACCCCAAACAATAATCTTTTGCAATATAAACAACAAAAAGCAATGGGATACTAGGGTATGAAAACTATTTTGGTTATGGGGGGCGCCGGTTATATCGGCTCTCATACAGTTAAACACTTGCTTGATAATGGCTATGAAGTTGTTGTTGCCGATAATTTGATTTATGGGCACAGAGAAGCTGTTGACAATAGAGCAAAATTTGTTCATGCCGATTTGTTGGATACACAATCGCTCGATGCCTTGTTCAAAAACAATAAAATTGATGCGGTTATACACTTTGCGGCGTTTGCCTATGTTGGCGAAAGTGTTAGCGAACCGGAGAAATATTACTATAACAATGTAATCGGCACAGTTAATTTGCTCCATGCAATGTTGGCAAACAATGTGAAAAAGATTGTGTTCTCAAGCACTTGTGCAACTTATGGCGAGCCGGAATATACCCCCATTGACGAATCTCATAACCAGAATCCGATTAACCCATATGGCCGAACAAAGTTGATGATTGAGCAGATTTTTGCTGATTATGAGCGTGCTTATGGCTTGCAGCATATTGCTTTGCGCTATTTTAATGCTGCAGGATGTTCGGCTGATGGTTCGATTGGTGAAAGCCATACACCTGAAACACACTTAATTCCGTTGGTATTAAAAGCAATTTCAAGCGAGAAAACCGATATTAAAGTATTTGGTACTGATTATGATACTCCGGACGGAACGTGCATCAGAGACTATATTCACGTTGAAGATTTGGCTTTAGCACATCGTTTAGCTGTTGAAAAATTGGGAAGCTATAACGGATGTATTAATTTAGGTACAGGAATCGGTACGTCTGTAAAAGAGATTATCACAGCGGCAGAAGAAGTATCCGGCAAGAAATGTCCTGTTAAATATGCCCCACGCCGTGCCGGTGATCCGGCAAGGCTATTTGCCAACAATACCAAAGCAAAAGAAATTTTGGGTTGGCAACCAAAGTATACTAATATCAAAGACGTCATCCAAACCGCTTGGAATTGGGAATTAAACAGGAGATACTAAGATGATAACTTATTTAATAAGTATTTCTCCAAATGATCAATGGGGAGCCGATTGGGGTAAAAGAAGATTTTATAATAATGGAAAATATCAAATATATAATGGTCTTGATCAGCCTATTCCGAGCATTTGTATATGAAAGGAAATCAATGATGTCACGTATTTATGACCACCTTATTTCAATCGGAATGAATTGTGAAATAAGATATCAACTCAGGCAAAAATATGGAGCCATAGATAGCTCTTTGTTAGAATGGGCAGTTGTTCCACCAACACATTTAGTGGAAGTGTTAAAAAATCCTAATTTGATTTTTTCTGGAGAAATTGAAGAATATAGAAAATGGAATATGTGGCATTGTAAGGCTACTGATATAGTGTTTCACGGTAAGAAGACTGTTCAAGAGCTTCTTGGAGAAGATGGTAATCCTGATGAAACTAAAATTGCCCAAGAAAAAAAAGATACAATTTCACGCATTAAGTATTTAAGTGATAAGTTTATAAATATAGCACAATCAGAAGAGTCTAAATTATACATTTTAGGGGTTCATCCTGATTTTTGTAAATATAAAGAAGAAGAGTTAAGAACGTTTGTTCAAAGGGTGTCTGATACTATTCAAGAAGTAGCCAAAAATGCTTCATTACTTGTTATTACTTTAGAGGAAAATAAGAATGCTTTAAATGGTTTAGATGACGACAATAATCTTTTTATACGTTATATAAATCATTTTGCTCCATATAATCAAGCAACCAATCCTGAATATGTTGATTTACAACGAGGTTCAGAATTATTGTCTGAATTTAAGCCTAAGGATATAAAACAAGATACAAAAATTTATAAATTTGAGAAAGAGGAAGCAAAATAATGTTTTATCATTTATTTAAGTTAATCCAACCACTTTTTCCCAAAGATACTTATATTACTTGGGATAATTTATTTGAGAAAGATGCGGAGCCGATAGATGGTTGGACAATGTTTCAATACTTACAAAAAAATGGATATCGTTCTAAATATGTAATTAGAAAGGATTCTCCATTTTATAAAAAACTTAAACAAAACAAACAGACAAAAGATGTTGTTGTCATAAAAAACAGCAACAAAAATATTTTTGACACGCTTTTTGTAACTTTATTGCGCGCTAAAGTTATTATAAAACCATTTTTATACAATTATCGTAATGGTTGTTGGTCTGACAAAAAATTGAAGAAAAATAAGTATATCCAAGATGTATATGTTGATCATGGGGTAAATTATCTAAAAAAAAATGCATACTATATGTTTAACCCTGACATATCTAATATCATTGTTATTAGCAATAACTACGAAAAAGAAATTTATTATAAAGCCGGTTGGCCATATGAACGAATGATTAAAGGAGGATTATGTCGCTGGGATAGGTTAAGAAAAGAAAATTGTGATGCAAAAAAAATATTAATATTTTTTACTTGGAGAGGTTCCATTGACAGGTGTTTGTTAAAATCTAGGTTAAAAAATGAACCTGATTTCCATCCTGCAAAATCTACATATGTTAGTGGTATTCAGAATTTAATTACAAACAAAAAATTGCATGAGGCTTGTAATAAGCTCAATATTGAAATTGAAGTTGGCGTACACCATGCGGCGATTGATAATGCTAAAATACCATTATTCTCATTTTATGCACCTAATGTCAAACTTGTTGATATGCAAAGTATTAGTAAACATATTTATTCGGCAGATTTAGTTATAACAGACAGAAGTTCAATGATTTTTGACCCCATGTTCGTTAATACGCCTATTTTATTTTATACTCCAGACAAGAATAATCCCGCACTAAATAAATGGGAACATGAGGAGGAAGAGTACTCTATTAAATTAGAAAAAGAAACAATGTATAATTACTGTGACACTATTGATGATATTATAGAAAAAATTGAATCATACGCTAAAAACGAATTTCAATTAGAAATAGAAAATCAAAAGATTAACGATACATTTTTCTACTATAAAAAAGATATTTGCAAACATATAATTGAAAATATTGAAAAACAGGAGAATAGCAATGAAAAAAAATAGCACACCCAAAATTAGTGTAATAATGCCAACGTATAATCGTTGTGAAATGTTGAAAGAATCTCTTCATTCTATTCTAACTCAAACATATAAAGATTTTGAACTAATTATTATTGATGATTGTTCATCTGACGAAACCCAAAAATATTTGACGGAACAGGCTAAAAAAGATTCTCGTATTATATATATTCGTAATGAAAAAAATATGCACTATAACTATGGTTTGCGTTTGGGATGTAAGATAGCCAGAGGTGAATATATTGCCCGTATGGATGATGATGATATTTCTGTACCTGAACGATTTGAAAAGCAAGTTGAATTTTTGGATAAAAATCCTGATATAGTAGTTGTTGGTGGTAATATTGAAATTTTTGGAAGCGATAATACTCCTGTTAAAAATTGGGTTCGTAGTTTTAAACCTGAATTTTTGGCCTTAGATGCATTTTATAAGTGTCCAATTTGTCATCCGACTGTTATGATGAGAAAGTCTTTTTTAGAGAAAAACAATGTTTGGTATAAAGAAAAAAATGTATATGCAGAAGATTGTTCTCTTTGGGTGGATATTATTTTAGCCGGTGGGAAAATTACAAATCTTCCTGATGTTTTGTTAAAATACCGTGTTGGTCACACGAGAGTTTCTTCTTCCGACAACACTAGGTTTATTCAAAATGAAACAGCTCGTATTGCCCGATATAAAATGTGGAGAATGTTTTTCTCAAAAAGGAAATCAATTAAATTGTCTCAATATACCGCATATCCCAAATTAACAGGAACGTGTTCTGGTATTATTGAGGCTTTTCTTCAAATTGCAAAGAAAAACAATAAAAAATTTCCTCAAGAGCTTATTTATGAATATTTATCTTCTTTTGGAATTAAACCTGAACAAATGAATATTTGCTATGCGGGGAACAATGCTATAGCAGAGCAAATGTGCACTTCCATGACTTCTATAATTAGAACGATGAGGAACTTTGATACAATTAATTTTATTATTTTGGAAGATAATATAAATAAAAAGAATAAAAAAAGAATAAAAAGTCTGGAAAAAGAAAACGTTTCCGTTGAATTTATTAGGCTAGATGTTGCTGATTTTGAGAAAAGATGTCCTAAAGGTCTTAGTTGCAAACATGTACCAGTACAAGCATATTTTAGATATGTTATTCCAAAATTAAAACCAGAATATGATAAAATTTTATATTTGGATTGTGATGTTATAGTTCGCAAGTCATTATGTAATTTGTGGAATACTGATTTGGGTGATAATTATGTTGCTGCAGTTCAAGAATTTTATTTTAATGCTGAAAATGAAATGAAGATAAAAGTATCTCCTGTTCTAAATTCTGGAGTTATGTTATTAAATAATAAAAAACTTGTTGAAGATAATATAACAGATAAATTATTTGAAAATACAGAGAAATTTAAGGATAAAATAGTTTATGTTGATCAGGATATATATAATTATACGTTTCAAGGAAAAATAATTTGGATAGATCCTAAATATAATGCACAAATTGATTTGTGGCGTCCCGGAACTTGTGTTAAAAGTATTTATAATCCTGAACAAATGTGGTATGCAAAAAATGATCCTGTAATAGTACATTATAATAGCCATCATAAACCTTGGATTGAAGATGGTTATAAAGAGTTGAAAAAATATCAGCCTTTTGTGAACTGTTATTTTAATAATCTTCGATATACACCTTACAAGTACAAGTATATAAAAGAAAAAATAAAGAATTATTTCTACTCTAAAACCGTAACAGAAGATGATATAAAAATAAAAATAGCGTTTTTAAAATTTAAGAAACATAAGCGTCTTAAACCATCATCTCTTAATTATATCAATTCAAAAGTATGGTGGATAGATAAACAAGTTCAATCTCTTCAATCTAAAATTGAATATATAAAAACATGTTCTTGGAAGGTAGAAAAAACACAATTAGAAAAAAATATTCCACTAATATCTGAAAAACTGGATATGTTAGGAAATGTGCCTGATATTTTATATCATAATAAGGAAGAGATAAAATTCATTAAAAATTTTGTAGAAAATTATAAGAAATATGAGAATAAACATTCTTTTCTTAATTTAATTAAAAATTTGGATGAAACTTCAAAAGAAACTATAGCCAGAATAATAAAACGTATCGAAATTGTAGAAAAATCGAAATATGAACCCGTAGATATATACACATCAAAAGAGAAAATACAACTTAATAATGTAAAAAAAGATTTTTGGCAAAGTATATTGAAAATTGATAGCGATGTTTATTGCTACAAACATTATTTATTGCCTAAAAATAACTTTGAAATAGATGTGTTTTATGAAAAATATGGTTTAAATCTAGTGGATCATTCTAAATTCTATAATAAAGATATTATTGATGCCGGTGCATATATAGGAGATTCGTCTTTGCTTTTACAAGAATATACAACGAAGAATGTATATGCGTTTGAACCAGAACATTCCAATTATTCTTTGCTGGAAAAAACAATTGAGCTGAATGAAACCTCGAGAATAATTCCTCAAAAATTAGGATTGGGTAACAGTAAGAGTACACATAAACTCTATCAGGATGAATTATCCAGTTCTATTGTGCCAATCAATCATACTGATAAGTTTCAAAACATTGAGACCATCAGCATTGATGAATTTGTAGAAAATAATCAATTAGAAGTAGGATTAATAAAGCTTGATGTTGAGGGGTTTGAAAGTCAGGTTTTAAATGGAGCAAAGAAAACTATTTGTACGCAAAAACCAACGCTTTTAATAAGTATTTACCATAATGCGTATGATTTCTTTGAAATAAAGTCATGGATAGAAAAATTAGATATAGGATATGAGTTTAAAATTTTTAAACCAACAAATATGGCCATATTAGCAGGCACATTACTGATTGCAGAAGCAAAATAGAGATTAGATATGTATCCTATAGTTTTTTCCATAAACAATGATTATGCTTCATACCTATGCATTTGCTTGATGAGTTTGTTAACTTATGTTAAGCAAAATGATAGGTATGAAGTATATGTATTGCACTCCGATTTGTCTGAAGAACATAAAAAAAACATTTTACAATTAAAAGAAGATAATTTTAATATAAAATTTATTAATGTTGAAAGTATTGTCAATAATCATAAAGACAATTTCTCTCTTAATACTCATTTTACTATTGAAACATACTATCGCTTTTTCTTACCACAAATTTTTCCTAATTTAGATAAAGTACTTTATTTAGATGCTGATACTATGATAATGAAGGACATTTCTCCTTTATTTAATATTGACATCAATGGCTATTATCTTGGTGTTACTCATGATTGTGAGATTGTTAGAGCATCCAATTTTATTGGAACTAAATATTCGAACTATTTTATTAAAACTCTAAACGTTGATCCAACTAACTATTTTCAAGCCGGTGTTATGCTCGTTAATTTAAAAAAAATGCGTGAAGATAATATAACTGATAAATTACTAGATGCGCTGGAAAGAATTGGCTCTCCAAAATTTGTTGATCAAGACATTTTAAATACGGTTTGCAGGGACAAAGTGCTTTTTATTCCGCAAAATTGGAATTATACATGGCATTTGCAGTTTTGTGATTCAGAATATCTTGAGCATTTGCCCGATTTTTTTAGAACATCATATAAAGAAGCAGAAGATGAGCCATATATCATCCATTTTACCGGCAATAAAATGAAGCCCATTGATTATCCAAATGCGAAATATTCAGATATTTTTTGGTATTACGCAAAACAATCTATGTATTATGACTATCTTATTAAACAAAAAGAAAACAGCTTATTACATACAAATCTCACAATAAAAAAAACAAAACGTAAAATACAAAAATATAAATTATTAAATTTAATTACATTTGGTTTTTTCAAAAACAATATAAATAAGAAAGTTAATAAAAAAGAGACAGATATGAATAGAATGTTAAAATTACTACAAAAGAAGTAAAATTAACTTAAAAAATAAATTAAAAAGCAATTTTATTGTCATTAATTATTCAAAAATTTATCCATGTGTAAAGCCATATTTATGGCGTGCAATTCTTGCTATATTAGTTACGTTACCTTTAGGGGCAATGGATGCAGTTAAGGAATTCCCCCCAATTCAACAGCTTTTTCTACCAACGCCAACAGCAAAGGTCGTGTATTAGGGCCAAGACCTTCAAGGTAAATCGTTTCTCCGGGGCGGAGCTTTACAGACTTAACCAAAATGTTAGTCGCAAGTTTTTGTAATCTGTCCATAATTGTATGAATTTATTGTATAAAGTTTATAATATAAAATTTTCGACACTATACAAAAAATGCAAGTATTTTCTACAAATAGTAAAAAATATCATCAAAATCTTAAACTTATAAATTATTAACCGTCTTTTATTATGCCTGCTGAAAAACACAAAAAAAGAGATATTTTGAAATATCTCTTTTATAAAATTATTCTAAATAAGGCATTGTTTCCTCAACAATTTTTTGCACCATTTCTTCTCTATTAAACTCAACAGGTGTTTCGTCACATTGTACTTTCATTTCAAGGTTTACTGCTTTTTTTGCTAATGAAAGAGCTTTAAATAAAGCAACAGCCTCTATAGTTTTTTGCAGACCTTTAGGTTCTCTTAATTCAACAGGAACATCTGCATTCGGCAAACTTAATAACAATGTATCATTTATATAATCACGTTTAGATTTAATTCCTAAATAACCTAATTCTGAAATACTTTTATATATTGTTTTAGGAGTTTCTTTTGAAAGAACAAGCGCATATTTAATACCTATGGTAAGTGCTATATACGGTTTATATTTTTCTTGAGCTTCTTGTAAATTTTTAACCTTAAAAACTGCATACTCTATCTTACCGGAATCTTCAAATGCTGCTGCAAATAAGGCTATTGCTAATTTATTTAATGAACATTTTTCATCATTTATTTTTATGATAATCGCAAAATTTTCCAAATTTTCAGCAACTATCTCTTTTGCTTTTTTTTGATATTCACTCCAATTATCTGATGCAAAATTATTAACTTCAATAACAGGATATTTCTTACCGCAAAATTCATCATCAAGATTTCCATCCAATATAATATTAATCATCAAAAACTCCCAAACTTTAATCAATATGATATATTTATACATCATTTTCAGATAAGTTCCATATTAAATGTAATTTCTGAAAAAACTTTTAAAATAAATAAATTTATTTGACAAAAATACGGGAAAAACGATATAAGTGTTATCATTTCATACTTTTCAAAAGGATTAATAAATTGTTAGGTGCCTTTGCCGGTGATATTATAGGATATCCATACGAGTTTCATAACATTAAACGCAAGGATTTTGAACTATTTTGCGCCAACTTCAAAAATCCCTCTCTATCGGGATCATCAAGATACAGATGTTTCATATCATCTGTAGTGGTCTTCAATACAAATTTACTCATAATTCTATAAATTTAATAGTTAATATTCATAATTTCATTTATTTTTTTCTGATAACAAAAACACTATTAAAAGTAAAGTAAAGTAAAAATTTTAATATTTGTTACTGTTATTAGAATAGTAACACTTAATAAATTTCACTGATAATAAAAAAATAAATTTAAAAATGCAAAGGCTCGAGCGAGCGCCCGAGCCTTCCGTTAGTTGACACACTTTGCCTCCAGATAAGTCTCTTGGAAAACAAATTTGTTTTTGTAGAGATTGTAAATTTCATCTCCTTTACACTCGTAGGACAGTTTTCCAGATTTGAAGAGATAATTCCCTTCTTTTTTTAGCACTACCTTCGCTTGATTAGGAATCGAGGTACAGCTTCCTACATTAAACAGAATCTTTACCTCATCGCTCAAAATATCGACATATATATCATCGCCTATATATACTGCCGGTCTTAAGCTAAAAGAACCGTCTTCGTTTGTAAACCTTATTAAACTCCACTCGGCGTTTTTAGGGTTAATACCGAAACGCTTTGCGAAAAACTCTACTTTCATGATCTCTTTTAAGATCTTCTTCTTTTTCTTATCCATAATTATTTATATCTAATCTAAATTTTAGACGAATATAACACAAAAAAAACATTGGTGCAATACTTTTTTTTACTTAACTTTTTATTTATATTATGCTAGTATTCTTTATATATGTAGCCTTGTTTAATTAAATGTGAGATTTAAAAATGAACGACAGCAATATAGATTTTTTAGACGAAATTATAAAACTCCGTTTATTACACTCTCTACGTGAAAATATGCAAAGATATTCTCGTGGTGAAAGAGAAATCAGTATGCCTGACGGTTCAACTCAAATAATTGCCGATAATATTATAGAAACATATTTTGCAATATTAAAAAAACAAAAAACTCAAGAAAATATATTTAATACAGATAAAAAACTTATTGATTATGTTTATAATGTAATTAAAAAAACTTCGTATCCTTTTAATCCTCAAGAATATAAAACTACAAAAGCAGCAGAAGATAAAGCCAGAAACGATGATGCTGAAGAAGTAGAAAAAAGAAATACTCTAGTAGAAAATATTAAAAAAGCTATTGTTGCTGAAATACAACACAGAATTAATAATCAAAAAAACGATTTCAGTATTGATGATGAACCGATTTCAATATCTTTAGTTACCGAAAACGTCAGCTCCAGAACAGCCGAATATTTTGAAATTAAATTTGCAAATAAAGAAGAACCTTTAAAAATAAAGATATGGACCAAAAAAGAACTATTTGGAAGCATATATAATTTAACAGAAAGTAAAAGATATAAAGATGGATTAAGCAATAAAATATATAACGATTTGTTAAAAGAAGGAGAATTCAGCCTAACAAAACAATCGCAATCTTCCTCTGTCGGTAAACACTATAACCCCACTGAATATAAAAGACTTTCAGGGATTAAAGATTCTAAACAATATGAACCAGAATTAAAAGTTTTAAATTCACTTTGCGCTTCAGATCAAGAAAAGTTTTTAGAAGGATTAAAGAAAAGAAAAACATTTTTGGGATTAAAAGAAAAACTTTTAGTCGAAGTTTCTAAATATTATGACAAATTCAAAGAACTAAAAAAAATAGATACTTTGCAAGATTTATATAGATATAGCAACTTAATGAAAGAGCTTTTAGAAAAACCTTTAGAACTCGAAATCGAAGGAAAACCGCTACATGATATAAAAGATAAATTAATATCATCATTTTTGCCACTTGATAATGACACTTGGGGAAACTATTCAAAAAATCATACTGACAAAAGAGAAGAACACTCTTATTATGAAAAATTAATACTTCATGTATTAAGCTTTAAAAAATCAAGCGACAAAAGATTATGCAGCGATATATGTAAAGACATCCTTTCATCTTCTAATGAAAATCTTATACAAAATATCGCTAATGGCTTTAATGAAATACAACGTATTGCTAACCCAATGTTGCCAAGAAAATTAACTGCTGAAATCTTAACTTATGGGGTATTTAAAGCAGCTCTTTCAAATACGAGTGACGAAAATTTCGAAAAAATGAACAAAATACTTAACGAATTTGGCTTAAACATTAAATTAAAACAAATAGAAATTACATCACTCCCTGATGACAACATTCAAAAAGCTTCTGAACAATATACTATTGACAGAGCTAAATTTGCAGATACCAAAAAATATGATTGCCATCAAAAACGAGAAAAAGCATTTGATGATTATGCTCGTAAAAACGGAGTAGAAAAAATTATCAACAGAGAAACCCACCACTATGATCCGCTTAAGTACAATGCTTATGTTGAAGCTAACCTTAATTCCGAATCAAATTACGTTATTGTAGGTCGCCAACATCCTTGGAATGTTGATGCTCATGCTATGGTACATCTTTTTAGTACGACAGGAGAATTTTTAATAAAATCTGAAACAGGAGAATTTAATAAAAAAAATTTTAACAGCGTAAAAATACTAAAAAACGAAACAAAAGATAAAAAATTGTATATTATATCTCCTATTTTACAAATCAGAAAAAACGGAAAATTTGAAGATTTGCTTTCTGTTTACGATACCAAAGGAAACGAAGGTTTTTATTTATCAACAGATCATACTCCCGATATTATAACCATACCTGAATATTGTAGCGGTATTGTTCCTCCGTCAAAAATAAAAGCACCTTTGAAAAAAAATCAAAAAACTCATTAAAGTTATTGCTGTTTTTTATTTTCAACTTTTAAAAACTCAAAAAATTTCCGTTGTCTTAACGGCACTTATTTTGCTTAATACCACACCAAAATTGCTTATCGGAACATTTCGCCTTACGCACTCATTAAGTCGATTTATCATTTCGGCACGATTTAACATACAGGCACCACAGTGAATAACCAAATCATATTTTTCTAAATCTTCAGGAAAATCGGAGCCATTACAATATTCAATATCAACTTGTTTTTGAGTATATTTTCTAATGGTATTGGGAAGTTTTACTTTAGCAATATCATCGCCGGCCATATGATGAGCGCAAGCCTCCGCAATTAAAATTTTAGCACCGTCTTTTAATGTATCTAATACATCAGCGCCTTTTTGCATAACTTTCAAGTCACCTTTAAGGCGGGCAAACAATATTGAAAAAGTTGTCAATTTTACATCGCTCGGCACAATTTCTTTCACTTGTTTCACAGCTTGAGAGTCTGTCACAACCCAATCAGGCGTTCTGTTTAAGGCTGCTAAAGTTTCTGATAATTGTTCTACTTGCGTAACTATGACAACGGCCTTTTTATCCAAAATATCTCTTATTGCCTGAACTTGAGGCAAAATGAGCCGACCTTTGGGCGCTTCCGAATCAATCGGAGTTACCATAACAATAAGATTGTTTTCTTCTACCATACCGGAAAATAAGGTCGTATCATCTTGAGGAATTTGAGAAATAATCAATTCTTTTAATGCTTTTATCGAAACTTCATCATTGGCGCTTGTTGAAATATAACTGATTTTATTGTCTTCACAAAACTTTCTATCCTCACCATTCGGAATATATATATCCGATTTATTAAATACGATAATAAATGGAATTTTCAAACCGAATAATCTTTTTACGGTCGCTTTTTCAAAATCGCCTATTCCGTTTTCTCCGCAAACAAGCAATACCAAATTTGATTTAAACAAAACTTTATCAGTAGCTTTGATACGTTTTTGTCCCAACTCGGTATTATCATCAAGACCTGCCGTATCATAAAAAACAACCGGTCCGACCGGAACCAACTCATAAGGTTTGGCAACTGCGTCAGTTGTGGTACCTGATAGGGATGATACAATCGAAACTTCCATTCCGGTTATAGCATTTAACAATGATGATTTACCGACATTAGTGCGACCGATAACACTAATGACCGAACGCATACCTCGAGGGGTGGAATTTAAGCTCATAACAATTATCCTTTCTTTTTAAAAAAAAGTATATAATGCAATGCACTAAAAATATATTAACTTAACAAAATAGAAACTAATTTTTATTACATTTATGATGTTAATATTAAAAGGAACGCAAATGAGTTTATCAAAGAACGAAATTGTAGAATTATTATCTGATGATAAAAATCAAGATTTATTATTCCAAAAAGCCGACATAATTCGTAAAAAATATGTGGGAGATGATGTTCATTTACGCGGATTGATAGAATTTTCCAATATATGCCGTAACAACTGCCTTTATTGCGGAATAAGAAAAAATAACGGTGAACTTAAGCGCTATCGTATGAGCAAAGAACAAATTATCGAAACAGCTCGAAATGCTGCAAATATCGGTTTTAAGACTATTGTTATGCAATCAGGGGAAGATTTGTATTTTTCTAAAGATGTTATATGTGATATTTTAAGAGAAATAAAAAAATTTGATGTTGCCATAACTTTGAGTATCGGCGAAAGATCTTATGACGAATATAAGGCGTGGAAAGAGGCCGGAGCCGACCGCTATTTAATCAGAATTGAAACAACAGATAAAGACTTATATCATAAACTTGATCCTAATATGAGCTGGCAAAATCGTTATAATTGCACTATGTGGCTAAAAGAACTGGGATATGAACTAGGTTCGGGGATTATGGTAGGATTACCAAACCAAACGATTGAATCTATCGCCGAAGATTTGTTATTTTTGAAAGATATCGAAGTTGATATGGCAGGTATCGGTCCGTTTATTCCGGCACCGAATACTCCTTTAGCCGATGAAAAAGGCGGAACACTTAATTTGGCTTTACGCACTATGGCGGTTATGCGTTTGTTGATGCCTGATATCAACATTCCGGCTACCACCGCTATGGAAGTTTTGCACCCCGAGGGGAGAATTATGGCTCTTAAAGCCGGAGCTAATGTCGTTATGCCAAATGTTACAGCTAACGAATATAAGCAACTATATACATTGTATCCCAACAAAGCAAAAGCAGATAAAACTCAATCTCGTACCGATATCGGCGCTAAAATTATCTCAATAGGACGAAAAATCGGCACAGGTTATGGCGAACACAAGAAAAAAATGTAGAGTTATACCATGCGTCAAAATATCATCATAATGAAATTATATCATTTATTTTCAGGAATGTGGTTATTTTCCGCATTAGCCGTTATATATTTTCAAGATATTTGTAAATCTTATACTTTAGCGGTTTTAGCATACTCAATGATTTACATTGTAACTTCGATTGTCGAAATTCCTTTAGGTATCTTATCTGACAGGAAAAGCCGTAAATTTAATATTGTTTTAGCAGCAACATTTCTGTTTTTAAAATTGCAGATTATTCTACCCATCAAACAGCTCTTTGGATAGCTGTATTCTGCCAAATAGTAATTGCCGCGCTATATAAGAATTTATTTAAAAAATATAGGAGTTCAGTTATGGAAGAAAGAATTATTGATATTGAAATGGCCTTGGCCGTTTTACAAAAAAATTTTGATGAACTTAATTCGGTGGTAATTGAGCAATCAAAACAAATCTCTCATTTACAAAAGCTCAATCGCTATATTTTAGATAATATGGATAAAGATGTGGTAAAACCTTTATCGGAAGAAACGCCTCCCCCGCATTATTAAAATATATTACAAAAAAACCTGCCGTATTTACGACAGGTTTTTTTTGCGCCTTATTTTATATTCTGATACAGCTTTCAGGCGGCTTTGTTAGTTTTTTTGGCAGCAAATTCGTTCATACAACCGATAACATAGTCTAATTGTTCGTTATCCAAGTAAGGTGTCATCGGTATGCTCAAAACTGTCTTTGACAATTTTTCACATACAGGCAATGAACGAGTGTTCCATTTTGCATAAGCTGTTTGGGTATTTACCGGACGCGGATAGTATGCACCGCAAGGAATACCTCTTTCTTTCAAGTAAGACATCAATTCGTCACGGTCTTCGCAGTTAATTGTATACAAAGCATAAGCTGATTTACAATTATCCAAGATTTTTTGTTTACCGAAGTAATTATCTAATTCGTTATCATAACGAGAAGCTACTCTGGCTCTTTTGGCTAACTCATCGTCAAATACTGTCAATTTTTGTAACAAAACAGCTGCTTGGAATGAGTTCATACGACCGGTCATGCCAATACGAATGTTGTCATAATGGTCTTGAAGGCTCATACCGTGAACACGGCAAGATTTAATCAATTCATTATCTTCTTCAGAATTGGTAAATGTTGCACCACCATCACCGTATCCGCCCAAAGGTTTGGTAGGATAGAATGATGTTGCTGTTGCATCGGCGATTGAGCCTGCTCTTTTGCCTTTGTATACTGATCCGAAAGATTGGCAAGAATCAGCCAATACTTTGAGATTGTATTTTTTAGCAATTTTCAAAATTTCGTCATAATCACAAGGAGAACCAAAAATATCAACAGGGATAATAACTTTCGGTGTCAATTTACCTTCAGCTTTAACTTCTTTAATAGCGCGTTCCAAATCTTTAACATCCATATTATATGTATTAGGATCAGAATCGATAAATATCGGTGTTGCACCATTAATGGTAACACACTCTGCCGAAGCAACAAAAGTAAATGATGATACAAACACAGCATCACCGGCACCAATTCCCCATGCCATCAAAGCAAGAGTCAAAGCATCTGTACCTGAACCGTTGGTTGCGCAATATTTTGAACCGGCATAATTTGCCAATGCGGTGTCAAGTTCTCTTGTTTCGGGACCTTGGCAATAACCGCCGTGGTCTAAAATTGTTTTAAATGCATCCAAAAATTTTTGTTGCCCGATAACTTCTTGTGTAGTTTTGCAATCAAACAACGGTATAGCTTTTTCTGGTTTGTTCAACATATTTTTTTCCTTACTGTTAGTTCGTTTTTTTCACACTGAAAATGATAGTAAAAAAATTTTTACAAATTAGCAAAACACAAAATTTTTCATATTTGTAACATTATTAAAAAATATAAATATCTTAACAGAATATCTTGATTTTAATAAATAAAAATGATATCTTTCCGTTGTTTGTTTATTAAAATTGAAGGAGGCTAATTGTGCATACAATAAAAAAATTTGCTGTTTTGTCTGCAATTTTACTTACTTCTGCTTGCGCCACAAATATTCATCGTAGTGATGCTGATGCTGATCCTTATGAAAATATAAATCGCAAAATTTTTAACTTTAATGATAGTGTTTATGAAAATGTATTCTTTCCCGTGGCAAAAGGATATCGCAAAATCACCACTCCGTTTATAAGAGAAAGAGTTAATTCTTTTGTTGCAAATATAGATGAGCCTATTTCGGCAGTAAACCATTTGTTGCAATTAGAACCTTTGCCTGCTCTTAAAAATGTAACGCGCTTTGTTGTTAATACAACACTGGGTTTAGCAGGTACATTTGATGTTGCCGAAGGCTGGGGATTAAAAGAAGAAAAGACCGGATTTAATCAAACAATGGCCTCTTGGTGCGTTGCTGACGGCCCATATGTCGTATTACCATTCATCGGCGGAAGAAGTATCAGAGGAACCGTAGGTTTGGCTGTTGATACTATTTCTGATCCGGTATTTTTAGCAACATATAATGATGCTAATGTATATGACAAAGTTAACTACCCTTATGCCGCCGTGAAATATACCGCAAAGGCTGAAAACTATATGGATTTGTACAACGACTTTAAGAAAAATTCAGTTGATTTTTATGCTACAATGCGCTCGGCATATTTGCAAAATCAAAAAAATCTAAAATGTCGATTTGCCCCTGAAGAAACTACTGCTTCTTATGATTTCGATTTTGATGAAGACTGGGAAGAATAATTTTTTAATTAACAGAAAACATTTAAGGATAAAACATATGAAAAAAAATATTTTTTGGTTAGCTCTTACTTTTTTAATAGGATTTACCTTTAACGCAAATGCTGAAGTAAATGCAGAAAAAGCTGAAGATTTTATCAAAACGACAACGGCAAAAGGTGTTGAAGAAATTATCAATGCAAATGTCTCTAAAGAAGAAAAAGATAAAAGATTTTATAATTTGCTTGATGGTGCATTGGATATGGAATTTATCGGTCAATTTGTGTTAGGTCGCAACTGGAGAACAGCTACTGCCGAACAAAAAAATGATTTTATTAAAATATATCGTGATCTGAATATTAAAACTTGGTCAAAACGTTTTAATGAATTTGAAGGTAAAAACTTTGTTTTCAAAGGAACAACCCCTTCAAGCTCTAAAGGACAAGTATTTGTAAACACAGAAGTCCCGATGGATCAAGGTGCTCCGGCAAAAGTTTTGTGGCGTGTCAGAGAAAAAAACAGCAATTACAAAATTGTTGATATTGTTATTGAGGGTGTAAGTCTTGCTCAAGCATCTCGTAGCGAATATACTTCGTTTATCAAAAACAATCCCGGTGGTTTAAATGCTTTAATTAAAGACTTAAACGACAGATTGAGTAAGTTATAATAAAAAAATATCTAAAAAAAAGCCTCTTAAAATTAAGAGGCTTTTTTATTAATAATTTCCATTCGCTTGAAATTTTTCATACCAATCTTGCATTGCTTTTACTGCCATATCTCGACATTCGGGAATTTGGGTTGCAAAAACGCCTTCTTTGAGCATCGTATATAAATCATCATCTCTAAAATTTATGGCAGCAGCGTCTTTTCTGGTGGCGGCAAAATATATTTTATCTAAATTTGCCCACTTGCAAGCCATTAAACACATCGGACAAGGCTCACAACTTGAGTATAATACACAACCGCTTAAATCAAAAGTATTTAACTCTTTGCAGGCTTGTCTTATAGTATGAACTTCGGCATGAGCGGTAGGATCATTTTCGACTAAAACATGATTATAGCTTTTTGCTACACATTTATCATCTTTGTATATTACAGCGCCAAAAGGTCCACCTTGAGGAATCGACTTTTCTGAAGTTACTGATGTTGACGACATTTTAATCGCTTCATACATTCGTTGTATGTCTTTTTCATTATATTCCATTTAACTTCCTTTCAAAAATTAAGGCGGTTTTGATAAAATATTTACCCTAACCGCCTTAATAATATTTCGACTATGCCTTACTCATCAGCATGAGGCATTTTGGCTTCTTCAACCAATGCGTTAATAAAG
>JAZQZB010000012.1:0-22965 GCA_045633825.1 Alphaproteobacteria bacterium
TGTTGTCTTCCTAAGCCCGCTTGGCCTCCGACTTCCAAGACGCTCGTATGTATCCCAACAAGCAATAGCCTGTACCACTGCTCCCGGTTCAGCCAAAGACACATCTTCCACCGCAAAACGAGTAAGTCGACGCAAAATATACTTTGGATCTTCACCCGATTTTATCATACGAGCCACCCAATAAAGCGCCGCATCAACATCCGAACCTCGAAGTGATTTGTGTACTGCCGAAATCAAATTATAGTGTCCGTCACGCCCTTTGTCATAAACCGGCGCACGAGAGCGAATAATTTTTACGATATTATCTTTATCAAAAATTTCACCTTCTTTGGCATAACTCCAAACACTTTCAGCCAAATTTAAGATATACCTTCCGTCGCCGTCAGCCGTTTGTTTCATAAACTCTCGAGCCTCATCATCAACCGGCAATTTCATACCTTGTTCTTTTTCGGCCCTTTGTAAAAGCTCTTCAAAATCTTGTTCATTAAGACGATTAAGCACAAAAACCTGACATCTCGACAACAACGCCGCATTAAGTTCAAACGACGGATTTTCGGTTGTTGCACCAACCAATATTACCGTACCATCTTCCACATACGGCAAAAAGCCGTCTTGTTGTGATTTATTAAACCTGTGAATTTCATCAACAAACAATAAAGTTCCGACACCCTGATTTGCTCGCCTTTCTTTGGCATATTGAAAAACTCGTTTCAAATCGGCAACACCGGAAAACACCGCCGAAATTTGTTCAAAATATAAATTTGTGTTTTCGGCAATCAATCTTGCAATAGTGGTTTTTCCGCATCCCGGAGGGCCCCACAAAATAAATGAGCTAACTTTATTTGAAGCAATCATACGTCCCAAAGGAGCATCTTTTCCTATAATATGATTCTGCCCTACCACTTCGTCTAATTTTTGCGGACGAAGTCTGTCTGCCAACGGGCGTTTAACTTTTGCCGAAAATAATGTATCTTCCATTATTCAATCTCTAAAAAAAACGATTCGTAATACTTTTAGCATAACAGAGAATATTTCAATTTAACAATTATTTTTTATTTAAAAGGATTCTTTTTATCCGAATCAACATCAAACGCATCTTCTTCCAACCACCAATCATTATCTTGTTCCGACAAAACTTTTTCTTTAATAGTTTCCTCTGTTTCTACATCAATATCTTTTCGCAACTCATCTTGTTTTTTTCTTTTTTCATCATCTACTTCATCAAAAACCATACTCATATATTGATCCAACTGAACCAAATCATCTACCCCTAAATCTTTATTATCAAATATCTCACTTATTTTAGGAGTATATAATTCTGTTTTATCTTTTTCATCCCAAATACTGTCCGGCAAAGTATAATCAGCATCAATTACTGCCCAACGTCTAAATTTTTCATCTTCGGCAAAAAACAAATTTTCAGCCAAAATCGGCCTATGATAATACCCTTCTGCCAACACAATTTGATGAGAACGTGTATCTATTTTAATTCTTTTAGACAATTTAAAATCAAGAGCAAGTCTGTGAAAATAACTGGCATCAGCAAAATATTTTTTACGCAACTTACGTTTTCCCTTTTTAACTTTAGGGATTTGCACCGACTTTGTAGCAAATGTTGCTAATTTATCCAGCTGTCGACTAAGCTTCTGATTATCCGGAGCCTTAACAATTTTATATGCAGTATTAACAACCACACTTTCCAATTCTTTTTTACTATAAGTATTTTCCACCAAATTCATCGAATTACATAACAACAAAGCCGATATTTTTTTAGATTTTCCTTTTTCCAACAAACTGGTTAAATTTTTTAATCTCAAATTATGTCCGACATCATCCAACACCAAAATAAGCGGTAATGCACCTTGTTTTTCACTGTGATTTTGATAAAGATTTCTATACAAAACCTCATCTAAAAACATCTGATTCAATATTTTAGAATTATAATTATTAGCTAAAGAATAAATTGTAATCGGCTGCCACCTTTTAATATCTTCATCATAAATTCCGCGAATATCATTAATATCCAGATCATTACCGTTGGTTCTTTCACGCAAAGCCTGATTGGTAAATATTTTAAAAGGTTTCATTACCGATGTAAAAGCGAGCTGTCTTTGTTGTACCGATAACGCCATAATTTGTCTGATACCGTTTATAGCCAAATTACCATAACCGAAAAACACAGCTTCACGCAATAATGACTCAAACCACGATTTCCAATCTTTGGCATTATCATCTTTTGATGAAATATAATTATCAATAATCCAATCTGTAATAGCTGCAAAACAAACCTCTTTTCCTACCCATTGATCAGGTATTCCGGCCCAACTTCCGATAGGAACATACGAATCTTGATCTATAGTATTATTTTTCAAAGCCTCAATAACTTCACTTGTATAAGATTTCTGCATTAAAGAATAATAACTCATCAAAATCTTTTTTTCTTCAGAAGTTAAATGTTTTCCTTCAATTAATTTATTCAAAAAATAATCATTTGTTTTTGCTTGGCTTACTTTTGCATCCCAATATGCTAAAAATGCTACAATTATCGAATTTGCCAAAATATTCCAATAATCATCTTGCTCAAGCATATCAACATCTATTAAATAACCGGCAATTCTTTTAATATAAGCATCTCTTTCTTCTCGATTTTTGGGCATATTATCTTCACAAAGAGGATTCCATCTGGGATAAAACATTCCCTTTTCTTCGTCATCTTCCAAATCCCAATTAAAATAAAAAGTTTTTCCCAATTTAGATCTTTTACCTGCCGTATATTTTGGCAAAAGTCCGGTCATATCGACACAAATCATACACGCATTATCCGAATGCAAAACAGAAGGTATTGCCACACTTGATGTTTTTCCCGTTCCCATTTCACCGATACAAAGCACCGATTCCGAAGGCTTAACCCCGAGAAGTTCACCGCCAAATTTTCCCAACATCAAAAAAGGGCCCTTTTTAATTCCCATCTCTTCAACATCTGACATTTTAGCAAAATGATGATTTATAATATACCATAAAATAAAAGAATATTTACGTTTAAAAAATGTATATACGCCGGAAAAAACCATACCTGCAGGAACAAAAAACGGCGTTATTAACACAAGCCTCAAATTTGCATCACTGATGCTTTTAATCAATAAATTCCACCAATAACCATAAAGTTGAAAAATATAAAAAGGACTTGTAACAAACTTAACCCAATTCACATGCAAATTATCATTATGAATAATTATACCTGCTCTGCATGAAAAATCCAACAATGCAAAACAAATAGCCGACAAGCCGATAAAAACCACATATACCACAAACAAAATCAACAAAGCATTTAACAAAGCTTTTGTTTTGCTTTTTTCCTGACTGATATCAACATTGGAAGCCATTTTTATCGACCTCTGTCTATTCCCTTATTTGGAATAACATTTCCTCTTTTAACATTATTTTCTTTATGTTGTGCTTCACGCTCGGCATTTTCTTTCATAGCTTTTCGAGCGGCTAATTCTTTTTGTTTACGTTCTTCAATAATTTTACGAAGTTCATCATTATGCGATTTTGCTTTTAAATCTTCAACATCTTCATTTACATCTTTAGCTTCTTCTTTTACTTCAGGTTTTTTACCATGGCTGAAAACTTTTTTTCCGACTTTCATCAAAGTTTCTATACTTATACCTTTATCTTTTGTAAAATCCCAAACTAACATATCCTTACCACCTATAAACATTGTGGCAATATCCTCAAAACCTTTTCTTTTAGCATTTTTTTTCTTCGGTGCTAAAATTTTGGCCAATTCTTCGGCACCGGGAACTCTACCCAAAGCTTGAGCAATCTGTTCGGGGGTAATTTTACATGCGCTTAAATCAAGACCTGTAATACTAACACCCGTAAAATTAACACCGGTAAAATCAACTCCTGTCAAGTCAACATTTGTTAAGTCAATTCGGGTAAAATCCAACAATGACACATTCATTTTGGATAAATTCAATTTATGAGGATAATATTTTGCCAAATACTCAATAAGTGCTTGAAGTTCTTCAATTCCCAAAGCATCAATTTCTATATCAAACAATATAGCATTTTCTAAATCAGCATCAACTAATTTAACCCCGTTCAATATTGCTTTAGAAAAATTAGTATTATGTAAAACAGCACCGGATAAAACAGCACCGGTTAAATCAGCACCTGTCAAGTTAGCTCCGGTCAAATTAGCTCCGCTAAAATCAACTCCGGCCAAATTAGCTCCGCTAAAATCAACTCCGGTTAAATTAGCAACACTAAAATTAGCACCTTTCAAATTTTCACCGGCAAACATACCTCCTTCAAGGTTTTTCCCGACGAACAAAAGGCCACTGTTATCTAACGAACTGTTTTGCAAATAATTATTTTGCGAAACTCTACTCCACGAAAAACCTTCGGAAACGCCGCCAAGGCTTTCATCAAACGCATCTTGTCCTTGTTTTATTTTAGACCTGATATTATCTAATTTATCATTATCAGCCATAAAGGTTTCCCTAAAGAGTTATCCTAACTACAACAATAACTCAAAATTCGTATTTTTACAAACTTTTTTTACTTCAAAATGCAACTAAATCCGGCATCAATAACATCATTGCAAAGTTTTTGCAATTTTTCCACATCTGCTTTCATCAACAAACGATGATATAAATTACCGCCGACATTAGCCTGTTCAATATACATTTCATAACCGTTCAAACTCGGAACTGCATTTTTAATAAGTATTTGTTCTGCGGTTGCATTATCAACATTAGTAAATGCTCCGAATTGCATCATCGTATGATGAGATTCTTTTTTTACGGTTTTAACGGTTGATGTTTTAGGTGATTTTTTAGAATTTTTATTTTTGCTTTCATCTTTCAACAACTCTTCCAACCAATTATCTTTATGAGCCCACGAATTACCTCCGTCATCCCATTTCGGATTATCTTTAACGGCTGACAACATCACAATCAAATCTTTATTAAATGCTTGTTTCAACACTGTTTCAATATCACGTATTTTTCCTTTTAAGATATTCTTGTCAAATGGTGTTAAACCGGCCATATAATACAAGTTTCTTAAATAAGCTCCTCTTTCAGCCAACAATTTTGCTTCTTCGGCCTCTAAAGAAATTAGTTCAATTTCTTTATTCAACAAATCAATCTTTTCATAGTAGTTTGACAACGATTTTTGACGCATGACTTTAACTTCTTTCTTCACAGCATCAATTTTATATTGATTTGCTTCATACTCAAACGTAGCCTTTTCAACCAATCGATACAAAACTTCAACTTGAGTAATTACCAAAGCGGCCAACTCATCAAAAACTTTTTGTTTCAACCTTTCATTAGAAGGCTTATTTTTATATTCTTCAGCTACGCTCAAAACATTAAAAGACACCTTTTGCGCCTTATTAAACAACTCATTTTCATAACGACTGTCTTCAATTTTCAAGCCGTTAATATCAAGTCTGGCAACCAACGGATAATCTACAAATGCCTGACGTCTGGCTTTTGCGGCATTAAATGAGCCTAACTCCTCTTTAGCCAACGAAAACTCTCGACGATTAGATATTGCAGAATCTTGGAAAATATCCGGAGTATATCTCTTATCAAAATCTTCCAATTCATAAAAACGTTTACCTTCTAATCTTATTTCTTTTTCTTTAGCCTTAATCAAAGAAATATATTCCTGACGAACAAAAACCAACTGATTTTTTACTTCAGCCAATCTATTTAAAGCAACTTCCAAATTCTTACGATAATTAATTTCATCAGCAGTCAACGACGCATTCTTTTCCATTCTTGCATTCAAATCTTTCAAAATCTTACCGTAACGATTCATAATTCTGTCGATTTCTTTAATTTTATTAGCCGCAAAAATTTCTTCCCGATGCAATCTGATTGCTTCGACACTCAAATTTTGAGCCGATTTGGCATACAAAGTATCTTCTATATATTTTTGATTATTTGTTAAAATGCTCATTGCATATAAATCAGCAAAATCCATAGCCTTAACAGCTTTCAAAAGTTTATCCCCTGATTTTTGAGCAAATAACATATTTTCAACGATTTTTTTAGGATCTTCATCACCATTATACATTTTTTTCAAAGTATTTTGGGCCGAAACATCAGCATTATATTTTGCGGCACGAGCCATTGCATTATAAACATTAACGGTTTTAGGAAGCGATTCTACCACATTTGATGCAACCAAATCATTCGTATTTAAAGCTTCTCCCAACGATTTTTTATTATTTGCACAAGCGCTCAACAGAGAAATTCCGCCGATAACCGCAAAAAACAACGCAATTCGCTTCATCATAAAAGTACCTCACATTTTGTAACAATTTGAAACAAGAAGTTAAGTGCTTTTTACCAAAATAATTGCTACATGTAAACCAAAATAAACTTTCTACAAACAATATAAAAGGATTAAATTTATGAATACACCGATAAAAGTGGCCGTAATAGGCGCCGGAATGATGGGCAAAAACCACTTGAAAACTTATAAAAACTTATCAAATTTTGAGTTGGTAGGTGTTTATGATATTTTCCCCGAAGCAGCCAAAACTGCTGCCGATGCATTTAATATTAAAGCATTTTCATCTTTGGAAGAAGTTGCTTCGTCTGTTGATGCTGTAAGTGTTGTAACCACATCTGTTACTCATGCCGAAGTCGGAGAATTTTTCTTAAATAAAGGCATTCACTGTTTGATTGAAAAACCTCTTGCCACAACAAAAGAAGAATGTGAACGTTTAATCAACGCCGCAAAGAAAAACAATGTTACATTATTGGTCGGTCACATTGAACAATTTAATCCGGCTGTTGAACAAATGCACAAAATCTTAAACACTGATGAAATTTGCTCACTTGAAGCACGTCGCATGTCTGCAGCTTCCGGCCGTATTACAGACGTTGACGTTGCCATGGACTTAATGATACACGACGTTGAAGTTGTTTTATCTTTAGTAAAATCACCTGTTAAAAATGTAAATGCTTCTTCCGTAAGCAACAAATTATATCCTTCCGGTAAAGATTACATCAATGCTTTAGTTGAATTTGAAAACGGTGCTTCCGCAAGCTTCACGGCTTCTCGTATTACTCAATCTCGTGTTCGTACCTTAAATGTTACAACAGCTACTAACTACTATGATATGGACTTTATCAATCAAAGTATTGCTGTTCATTCACAAGGTCGCATGCACGGTGTAAATCAAAATGATTTACCGGAAAATATGCGTTATGGTTTGAAAGGTAGTATTGAAAACTTATTCATCATGCAATCTCAACCACTAAATTCTGAATTGAATCATTTTGCAAACTGCATTTTAGGTAAAGAAACACCTCGTATTACGGGTGAACAAGCTCTCAATGCCTTAAAAGTTATTTGGGAAGTTCAATCTTGCTTAAACTTCAACAAAGTTATGGCTTTTGCAGCTGAATAAAATTCTTGCAAAAAATTTAATAAAGAGGCATAAGTACTTTATGCCTCTTTAATTTTTTAGGTAAAAACAAAATGCGCTACAAACTGACTTTAGAATATGACGGAACAAATACACTTGGTTGGCAACGCCAACTTGACGGTCCGTCAATTCAAGAATATTTGGAAAAAGTTCTGAAAATTTTATCCGGAACTCATTCTGAAGTAGCTGCCGCCGGACGCACGGATGCGGGTGTTCATGCTCTTGCTCAAGTTGCACATATAGATTTTAATACAAACATGGAAACATGGAAAATCCGCGAAGCTTTCAATGCTAATTTACGTCAACTGGAAGCACCTGTTTCCGTACTTGATGTCGAAGCTGTTCCAGATGATTTTCACGCTCGATTCTCTGCTCTTGGTCGAGGCTATATATACAAAATATTAAACCGCCGTGCCCCTTCGATTTTACAGGCCAATCGCGTTTGGTGGGTTCCGGTAGAATTAAATATCAAAGCCATGCAGGAAGGAGCAAAATATTTACTTGGCAACCACGATTTTTCATCATTCCGCGCCGCCGCTTGCCAAGCCAAATCACCGATAAAAACTTTAGATAAACTCGATATTGAAAAAATCGGTGATGAAATAATTTTTACCGTCGAAGCCAAATCATTTTTGCATCATCAAGTCAGAAATATGGTCGGCACATTAAAAATGGTCGGCGACGGCAAATTAAATCCTCAAGATATCAAAACAATATTAGAAGCCAAAGATCGCTCCAAAGCCGGTGCCACCGCTCCGGCCTGCGGCTTATATTTAAACAAAGTAATTTATTAATCCGTCGTCTTCTTTATTTGGACAAATTTTTTGAAAAATATCTTGCCAAAAACAAAATATTATAATATCCTCATGAGCAATTAAATTAAGGATTATGTTAATTATGATGTAAAACAAATATCGTTTTTACATAATACTTTTTTTAACTCTAAAAAAAATTATAAATTCATATGAGGACAAAAAATTCAGACACACAAAATGTGCAAAAAGTAAAAACGAAAGCTCCTATAACAGTCGCATTTTTATACGACTTTGATGGAACACTTGCTCCCGGCAATATGCACGAACATGGTTTCATTGAAAAAATGGGGTTAAAAACAAAAGAATTTTGGGAAATGTCAGATGATTTGGCATTAGAACAAAATGCTGATAGTAATTTATCATATATGTATCTGACACTTGCACATGCAAAACGTTTAGGAACAACCAAAAAAGACTTTATGTCATATGGTAAAACTGTCCAGTATTTTAAAGGAGTTGAAGAATGGTTTGACCGCATCAACAAATTCGGCAAATCATTAGGTATTCAAGTTGAACACTACCTAATTTCTTCAGGACTATCCGAAATGGTCGAAGGTATGAATATTTTCCCTAAATTCACTAAAGTCTATGCCAATCGTTTTATGTATGATACAAACGGAGTGGCATATTGGCCGGCAAGAATAGTCAACTATACGGATAAAACACAATACTTATACCGTATATCAAAAGGTTGTCTGGAAGAATGGGATAAAAGCGTAAACGAACGACAAAACGAAGTTCGCATTCCTTTCCAAAATATGCTATATTTTGGCGACGGACTAACCGACGTTCCTTGTATGGCTATCTTACAAGAGTATGGAGGACATGCTATCGGTGTATACACTCCTCACAAACAAAAAAGCAAAAAAACTGCTGAAAAATTGTTAAGTGACGAACGAGTAAATATCATAGCAACAGCGAACTACTCAGAAGGCGGCAAAATTGACAAATATGTCAAAGCTCTTCTCTTAAAGATAAAAGCTGACAACGACTTAAAAAAAATCTAAAGTCAAAATTCTTACCTAAAAAACCTGCTTACCAAAGCAGGTTTTTTTACATTTCAGATTTGATAAAACTTTTATACAAACCCCAAAAACTCGGTTAAAAGTTTAGATAATGTCAAAATAAAAAAGTCAGCGAATGAACGTACAAACAACTACATGAATTTTTAACTACCCCGTAAAATTGCTCTAAATGTGCTGTTATACGAGTTTTTACCCGAATAAGTGTCCGCCATGCGCCACATCAGATGCCGATAAATCAGTTAAAGCAATACATACGAAAGGACGTTCTGCACCAAAATTCTCAACCGCAAAATCAGTCAAAACATCAACAACTGCTTGTCTGTTTCTAAACCCGATTGATGCAAGCTCAATCCAAGCACCTTTAGTTTGTTTACTTCCGCCAAAAACCATATTTTCACTATATTTTATTTCGGCACAAACATAAGAAACCGGCTTTCCTAAAGCATCAGCCACTACATTTGCTAATTTTTCTGACACATTCACATCATTAGAAAATCCATTAGTCTTAACTGTTACAAAAGGCATAATTTTTACTCCTAAAAAAACAAAAAAAGAGTGGGGAAACCGTATAAAGAGCTCCCCACCAATCTACTGATTATTCAGCGTCTTGATCAACTACTTCCGGTTCTTCAACGGCAACTTCTGTTTCATCAAATTCCGGAATACTTTCTCCCAAAACTTCTGAACCTTCTTCTGATGTCAACTCATCTTCATCGTCATCATCAGCTTCCAGTTTTGTAACCGAAACAACCTTTTCGCCTTCGGCAGTTCTAAAAAGGATAACACCTTGTGTCTTTCGACCGGCAATTCTGATATCTTCAACCGGCATTCTGATAAGTTTACCTGCATCTGTTACCATCATAATTTGATTATCATCTTCAATCGGGAATGAGCTTGCAATTTCTTTATTACGAGCCGACATTTCCATATTGGCAATACCTTGACCGCCACGACCTGTTACACGATATTCATAAGATGATGAGCGTTTACCGTAACCGGTTGTAGTAACCGACAAGATAAATTGTTCGTTTTCCTTCATCATGGCAAATTTTTCTTCGGTTAATATACTCATTTCAACACCGGTATCGGCGATAGAAACTTCCGCACCTTCGCCTCTTTCAGCTTGAATACGTTTCATAGCTGAAGAAATGCGCAAATATTCATCTCTTTCTTCCGAAGTTGCATCACTATGTTTCAATATTGACATAGATACAACTTCGTCTTTATTTGCCAACTTAATACCGCGAACACCGGTAGAGTTACGGCCGACGAATACACGAACTTCAGTAACCGGGAAACGAATACATTTACCGCTTCTGGCCGCCAATAACACATCTTCATTTTCGTTACAAATTCTAACATTGATGAGTTTATCACCTTCGTCCAACTTCATGGCAATTTTACCGTTAGATTGAACATTAACAAAATCCATCAACGAGTTACGACGAATATTACCGGAGGCTGTTGCAAACATAATTGACAAATCTTTGCACTCTGCCTCATTTTCCGGCAATTTCATAATTGTAGTAATAGTTTCACCGGCTTCCAAAGGCAACAGATTGATAAACGGCTTACCTTTAGATGTCGGAGAACCTAGCGGCAGTTTATAAACTTTCATCTTATAAACAATACCACGAGATGAGAAGAATAATACCGGAGTATGAGTACTTGCCACAAACAAACGAGTAACAAAATCTTCTTCTTTTGTAGCCATACCGGACTTACCTTTACCGCCTCGTTTTTGAGCTTTATAGGCATTCAACGGAACTCGTTTAATATAGCCGGCATCAGTAACGGTAACAACCATTTCTTCTCGCTGAATCAAAGATTCGATATCTGTATCATATTCAATATCTTCAATTTTTGTACGACGAGGATTAGCGTATTCGTCTTTAATTGCTACCAATTCATCACGCATAATTCCGTAAAGTTTTTCACGAGAACTCAAGATTGACAAACATTCTTTGATTTCTTCACCAAGTCCGACCAATTCTTCATGAATCTTATCACGTTCCAAACCTGTCAATCTTTGCAATTTAAGATCCAAAATTGCTCTGGCTTGCGCCTCTGACAAATAATAAGTTCCGTTCTCAACTTTTCTGTCCGGCTCATCAATAAGTTTAACCAATGCTTCAACATCACCGGCAGGCCAAGCTCGACCGAGCAATGCTTCTTTAGCTTCTTGCGGGTTTGGTGCTGTTCTGATAAGTTCGATAACAGGATCAATATTTTCAACGGCAATAGCCAACCCGACCAAGGTATGTGCTCTGTCACGAGCTTTATTCAATTCAAAGATTGTTCTTCTTCTGATAACTTCTTCTCTAAATTCAACAAATGCTTTCACAATGTCTTTTAATGTCAGCATAACCGGACGACCATTATAAATTGCCAACATATTCATACCGAAACTTGTCTGAAGCGGTGTATATTTATACAACTGATTCAAAACAACATCAGCTTGAAAATCGCGTTTAATTTCGATAACCACGCGTACACCATGACGGTCTGATTCATCTCTGATTTCCGAGATTCCTTCGATTTTCTTTTCCTTCAATAATTCGGCAATTCTTTGGATCATTGCAGCCTTGTTTACTTGATACGGAATCTCGTGAACAATAATAGCTTCTTTATCTTTATGAAGTTCTTCAATAGTGCATTTTGCACGCATCATTACCGAACCGCGACCGGTCAAATAAGCCGATTTTGCGCCGGAATAACCCAATATTAAACCACCGGTCGGGAAATCAGGTCCCGGCACGATACGAATCAAATCTTCAATCGAAATATCCGGATTATCAATATATGCACAACAAGCATCACAAACTTCGCCCAAGTTATGAGGAGGAATATTAGTTGCCATACCGACCGCAATACCATTGGTACCGTTAACCAAAAGGTTAGGATATCTTGCCGGCAAAACCGTAGGCTCTTGCAAACTTTCATCATAGTTTGGCATAAAATCAACGGTATCTTTATCAATATCATCAATCAACGCATGAGCAACCTTGGCGAGTCTGGCTTCGGTATAACGCATGGCAGCAGCACTGTCACCATCCATAGAACCAAAGTTACCCTGTCCGTCAATTAGAGGTACACGCATTGAAAAAGGTTGTGCCAAACGAACCATTGCATCATAAACAGATGAGTCGCCGTGCGGGTGATATTTACCCAAAACATCACCGACGATACGAGCTGACTTTCTAAAAGGTCTGTTATAATCATAACCGTTTTCATAAGCCGAATAAATAATACGGCGGTGAACAGGCTTCAAACCGTCTCGCACATCAGGAAGCGCACGAGAAACAATAACACTCATGGCATAATCAAGATATGAACGGCGCATTTCCTCCGAAATTTCAACCGGTGAAATATCTTGAGTACTTTCTACTAAATTATTCTCTTCCACTCTTTGATTTCCTTCTTATTTTTTCACATTATTAACTGTGAAAAATCATAGCAATTTTATCTTTTTCAAACTACTTTTTTTTGCCATTTATCCCACAAAAAAAACACTCATTTTCGCTCTACGGTCAAAAAATATGCCTTAAAATCGATTTTGCTTGAAAAAAGTTAACAAATTTTATTCATAAAAAAAACACCGCCTAAAAACGTAAAAAAAAGGTGTTTCCCTCAAAAAAGGAAACACCTGAACACTTAACAACCACATGCCCAATTCCGAATTCCGCACCAAACTTTTTTCCCAAAAAAGAAAAAAGCATCAAAAATAAGAAGCAGGAACAAGAAAACCGGCACAAGAAACAAAAATACCGCAATTCCAAGCACTAAAAAACAGAACGGTAAACACAACGTAGCCAAAAGCGACAATAAAATCGATTCTGTTATACTTGCGTCAATAAAAACTTCAGGATAAAAAAACCATATTCCTATAAAAAAACAACAGCAAATAAATGAAAAAACAAATACTACTGATGTCAAGTGCTTGTCAACCAAAACAATAATTCTCTTTAAAAATTCCATAAAACAGAATATTTAAATAAGTTATACATAATTTAATTAGCTAAACAACTTTATATTACAAAACATATTAAAAGTCAAAAATTTTTAAACAAAACCTTATACCAAAAAAAAACTCCGTAAATCGAACTATTCTCAAAAATTTGAACAGCTCAAATTTACGAAGCTTTTTTTATTTCTGCAAATTACATTAAAAATAACATACCTGCAGCATCATCATCACTTACAACCGTGATTACCCCCGAAAAAAAGCATTTCATTATCAAAAGTCCGTCACGAACCCAATAACTCTTATGAAGTTCCGAATGTCCGATATTTTCCAACAATTTGTTAATATCGGAAAACTTTTCAATAACTCGTTTCATTTCTTCTTTAGTCACCAATCGCCTTTCTACCGATAACTTTTTAGCAATTCTATACTTGATAGCTTCAGATACAATTCCGGTAATAATAGTATTTTCATCAACAACAATACCGATCATCTGATTGTTTCTATCAACCAAGTACATAACTTTTTTATTATCATAGCGAATTCTAACCTCATCTTTTGCTGTTTCATATGATCTTATCTTAAAGATAATCTCACTGTTTCTTTTAACAAAATCAGAAGAAAATTTCGGCCAATTTCCCTGTGCAAGTCTCTTCAAAAGAATACTTGAAATTATGAGATCCGAAGAAAAATAACAACGTGTTTTTCTTTTATTAAAAGCTTTAACCACACGTTCAAAAGATGCTTTCTTTGCAAATTCACGCCATTTTTTTTCGGGATCATTGCTTAACGGCTCCGGATAACAAATAGCGTCAATCCATTTTTTTATAAAATTCCCCATATAAATTGTATTTAAATTAATAATTTACATATATAGAAGTTGTATAAGCTCATTATATAAATTTTATTACAGAAATCAACAAAAAACCCTCTCATCACGAGAGGGTTTTTATCATTCCCAAAACTATTAGAAATGTTCATCAACACGACGAATCAAATCTTCAATATTCTCTGGCGGCCAACCCGGAGTATCCATACCCAAATGAATACCCATTTTAGCCAAAACTTCTTTAATTTCGTTCAAAGATTTACGACCGAAGTTCGGCGTACGAAGCATTTCGGCCTCTGTTTTTTGAACCAAATCACCGATATAAACAATATTATCATTTTTCAAGCAATTTGCAGAACGAACAGAAAGTTCAAGTTCTTCAACTTTCTTAAGCAAATTACGATTAAACGGCAATTCTTCTTTTTCTTGTGCATCTTCAGCTTCCGGTTCATCAAAATTAATGAACGGCTTCAACTGATCTTGCAAAATTCTTGCTGCATAAGCAACAGCATCTTCTGAAGTAACAACACCGTTTGTTTCAACAATTAAAGTCAACTTATCATAGTCAGTAGCTTGACCTACACGAGTATTTTCAACTTTATAAGAAACTTTTCTGACCGGTGAATAAATAGCATCAACCGGAATAACTCCAATCGGAGTATCTGCTGATTTATTTTGGAATGCAGGCACATAACCCTTACCTGTTCCGACTGTCATTTCCATATTAATTTTTGCACCGGCATCCAAATTACAAATAACCAAATCAGGATTCATGATTTCAACATCATGGCCTGTTTCAATCATAGACGCGGTAACGACACAAGGACCTTCAGCTTTCAAGCTCATAGTCTTTGTACCTTCAGAATGTACAGCAACAGCCAAACATTTAACATTTAACACGATATCTGTAACATCTTCTCTAACACCCGGAATAACAGAAAATTCGTGCAAAACGCCATCAATTTTAATACTTGTAACAGCCCCACCTTGTAAAGAAGAAAGCAACACTCTGCGAAGAGCGTTACCCAAAGTCAAGCCAAAACCTCTTTCGAGGGGTTCAACGACAATCTTAGTTTTATTAGCTCCATCAAGAGCGTTGATATCCAAGTTAGTCGGTTTAATAAGTTCTTGCCAATTTTTTTGAATCACTGGAATGCCCTCTAAGTTTTTATATTGCATATGCAAAGTTCAATTAAATAAGCTTAAAGATTGCGAAGCAACTTTGCTTATACTTCGCAACCCAAAGCTAAAATACTATACGCGACGTCTTTTTCTTAATCTGCAACCATTGTGCGGAATAGGAGTTACATCACGAATTGTTGTGATTGTAAAACCGATAACCTGCAAAGCTCTGATAGCCGATTCTCTTCCTGAACCCGGACCTTTAACTTCAACTTCCAAAGTTTTCATTCCGTGTTCTTGAGCCTTTTTACCGGCTTCTTCGGCTGCAACTTGAGCTGCATAAGGAGTAGATTTTCTAGAACCTTTAAAACCTTGAGCACCGGCAGTTGACCAAGCCACTGTATTGCCTTGAGCATCTGTAATGGTAACTCTTGTGTTATTGAAAGAAGAATTAATATGGGCAACACCTGCCGTAATATTCTTCTTTTCTTTTCTTTTAATACGTTGTGATACTGCTTTTGCCATTTTTCAAATCACCTTATTTCTTCTTATTAGCAACAGTTTTACGTTTACCTTTACGGGTACGAGCATTTTGTTTTGTGCTTTGACCTCTGACAGGCAAACCTTTACGATGACGCAAACCTCTGTAGCAACCGAGATCCATCAATCTTTTGATGTTAACACCTACTTCACGACGAAGTTCGCCTTCAACAACTACGTCATTGTCGATAACTTCACGAATTTTAGCAACTTCTTCATCGCTCAATTCATGAACACGACGATCTGCAGAAACACCGGATTTTTTGCAAATGTCTTGAGCAGTTTTTCTACCAATGCCATAGATATAAGTCAAAGCGACTTCAATTTTCTTGGCAGTTGGAATATTTACACCAGCTATACGAGCCAAATTAACTCTCCATATTTAAAATTAAACCACATTCAAAAAGTTGATCACCACTTTTCAAAATTAAGCCGGATTATATGACAAAATTCGTTAGTGTCAACTAAAGATTTAATAAAAAACGCAAAAAAATGCAATTTTTTATAAATTATTTACTTTTAATTAACTTACGCAACAGAAAACAAGCTATCTATTTTATTAGAAACAGCGTCTATCGAGCCTGTTCCGTCAACACATCGAAGCAATCCTTTTTTCTCAAAATAAGGTATTGTCGGATATGTCAATGCGCGATAATTAACGAGTCGATTCTGCACGGTATTTCTGTTATCATCGATTCTTCGATAAAATTCTGTTGCACCACACTCATCACAAACGCCATAAACCTTCGGTTTCTGATGTTTATCATGATATCCGTGTCCACATTTCATACAAGCATAACGACCCAAAATACGTTCCATAATAATCTCATCGGGAACCTGTATTTCAATAACCGCATCCAAAGTAATTCCCTTCTTTTTAAGCAAATCTTCCAAAACTTCGGCTTGAGGAAGGGTTCTCGGAAAACCATCCAAAATAAAACCTCTTGAACAATCATCTTTGTCGATTCGCTTTTCGAGCATTTTAATAATCATTTCATCAGGCACTAAATTACCGTCATCAATAAGAGCTTTTATTTCCAAGCCCAGTTTAGAACCTGTCTGAACTTCAGCTCGAAGCATTTCTCCGGTAGAAAGATGAGGTATTGCAATTTTTTCTTTCAACAAGCGAGCTTGAGTGCCTTTACCGCACCCGGGAGCTCCTGTTAAAACAACATGTACACCTAATCCGTCAGAATTCATTATCTTCTCTTCTTTGAAACCAGTTGAGCTTTACGGATCAATCCCTCATATTGATATGCAATAAGGTGAGATTGAATTTGTCCGACAAAATCCATGGTAACCTGCACCACGATAAGCAATGTAGTACCACCCAAAATAAACGGAACAGAAAGTTTACTGATTAAAATTTCCGGCAAAATACACAAACCGACCAAATAAACAGCACCCAATACAGTCAAACGAGTAATAACATAATCCAAATACTCGGCAGTATTTTTACCAGGTCTGATACCGGCAACAAAACCACCGTGTTTTTTCAGATTTTCGGCAGTTTCTTCCGGATTAAACACAATCGCAGTATAAAAGAAAGCAAAGAATGCAATCAAAAATGCATACAAAGCCAAATAAAGCGGTTGACCATGTCCCAACATTTGCGACAAACTTTGAACCCAAGCGGGGCCATTTTCTGCCGTCAAATTAGCGATTGTAATAGGCAACAACAGTAAAGAACTTGCAAAAATCGGAGGAATAACACCTGTCGGATTAATTTTCAACGGGAGATGAGAACTTTCAGCCATTCCCATTCTGCCCATAGATTGACGCTTCGGATATTGAATAATGATTTTTCTTTGAGCTCTTTCGACCAAAATAATCAAATAAATCAAAGCAACTGCCATAACCAGCAACATCAAAATCACGCCTGCCGACATAGACCCCACACGACCCAATTCAAATGTTTGAGCCAGAGCTGCCGGAATATTGGCGATAATACCGACAGTAATGATCAATGACGAACCGTTACCGACACCGCGAGCCGTAATTTGTTCACCCAACCAAACGATAAACATTGTACCGCCGACAAGAGAAACAATGGTTGAAAACTTAAACACAAAACCCGGAAGCAATACGGCTGAAGCCCCCATAGAACTGCTCATACTTTCCAAACCGACAGCGATACCATAACCTTGGATTATAGTAATCAAAACGGTTAAATAACGAGTATATTGAGTAATCTTACGATGTCCGGCCTCACCTTCTTTTTTCAAAGCTTGTAAAGACGGAATTATTGATTGCCCCAACTGAATAATAATCGAAGCCGAAATATATGGCATAATATTCAAAGCAAAAATTGTCATACGTTCTAAAGCACCGCCGGCAAACATATTAAACATTCCGAGTAACCCATCTGAATTTTGAGCAAATAATTCAGCCACAACTGTCGGATCAATACCCGGCAAAGGAACAAACGTACCAACTCTGAAAACAATCAAAGCTAAAACCGTAAACCACAATCTTTTCTTTAACTCTTCAGCTTTACCAAAAGCCGACATATCAACATTTGCCGCCATTTTTTCTGCCAATGAAACCATTACTGTTATCCTTACATTTATTTATATTCAAAACAACAAAGAGACAAATCCCCTTTTTAACTAAATTAGTAATACACTAAAAAATTTTTTATGCAACTAATTTATCTTTTTTACATACAAGATATATATGCAATATATTGTAATTTTAACAAAATATAAACAAATAAATACTACCATATTGATCAAACCGACTTATTTATTTTTAGGAGTTTTAATATGAATTTTTTGCAAAAAATAAAATCACCGACATCAAATGAAATTAACCAGCCCACACAAAACGTTAACCCTCAACCGATGTCCCAACCGGCTCCGCAACCCACACAAAACGTTAACCCTCAACCGATGTCCCAACCGGCTCCGCGACCCACACAAGCTCCTCAACCTCAAATTTCACAATCATTTCAAACATCACAGGCTCCGTTGACTCAATCTGTTCAAGCGCCTCCGTCGGAAAATAGCACTAATTCAAACATCAAACCTGCAGCAGTAGAACCTGATATAAAAATCTCATCTGAATCAACAGCAGATATCGTACACAACGAAATAATTGACAGCTCTTTTTCAACCGAAACATTAAATTATATGAACGAAGTAGCATCTAACAAATATGATGTAGAAAACGTAGGCTATATAAACGATGTAACTTTCTCCGATGTATATATTCCTTTCAGCAAAAAGACATTTATCTGGGGAGAAAGAACAAATGCAGGACTTAAAATAGTAAAATTTGAAGATTTCGAAGAATTTTTTGCCGAACTGGAAAAAGCATACACCGATACTCGAAGTTACTTATTAAACTATAAAGGACGCAACTATCGTGTAGAAAGAACCATTGCACTTGACGGTCCTCAATACATTGCCCGTAAAATGCCCATTACTGTTCCAAACATCAGAAATTTGGGCTTACCTCAAGGAATTTACGAACACCTTGCTTCTTTAGCTGACGGCTGTGGTTTAATTATTATTGCCGGAGCGACAGGTTCCGGAAAATCAACCACTTCATCGGCACTCATAAAAGAATATTTACAACAAAAAGGCGGATACGCATACACTATTGAAGATCCTATTGAAATGCCTCTCGACGGAATTTATAAAACTCCGGCCGGTGAATTAGGTCTTTGTAAACAAACAACTCCACCTGACGGTATCTGGGAGGAAGGCATTAAATCGGCTCTTCGTTCAAAACCTCGTTATGTATATTTAGGAGAGATTCGTTCTCCTGACGTTGCATCCAAAGCCCTTCGTGCCGCCACGTCCGGGCACTTGGTATTATCAACAATTCACGCCAACAACGTTCCCGATGCAGTTAATGCTTTGGTAAAATATGCTGCGGCCAGCGGTATTTCCGAAGAAATGGCTTACGAACTTGTTGCCAACGGTTTCTTGGGCTGTATTCACCAAGTATTGGAAGGCGCCCCAAAAAGAGCAAGAGTTACCTATTTATTTGCCAACCCTAATGTTAATGAATCTTGTCAAGTTCGCGGAATGATACGAAGCGGCAAACTCAATTTGGCAACTCTTCTCGAACAACAAAGAATTAAAATCGAAAAGAAATTACCTCTGTTCTAAACTGCTAAATAAAAAGGCATTAAGAGTACATATCTTAATGCCTTTTTATTATTTATATTACCTGTTCATACAACAATGGAAGAATATTTAACTTACGGTTATTACGGATTATTTTCAATAAGCTTTTTAGCTGCCACAATTTTACCCATAAGTTCTGAAATTGTATTTGTTGCACTTTTAGCCACCGACTTTAATCCTACGCTTTTATTATTATCTGCCACCTTCGGAAATTGGATTGGCGGCATGACCAATTATTATCTTGGATATTTAGGCAAAATTGAATGGATTGAAAAATATTTTCATATACCTTTAGAAAAGATTCAAAATATAAAAGAAAAAATTTATAACAAAGGTGCTTTTATGGCTTTCTTTTGCTTTTTACCGGCTGTTGGCGACATTATAGGCTTTGCCTTAGGTTTTATGCGCGCTAATATTTTAATTGTAAATATTTCAATGTTTTTAGGAAAATTATTTCGCTACATAATCTTATTATATGCATTCAAACATGGCATACAATATTTGCTTCCTTAAAAACGCAAACCGACCCCACCAAGAACCGCATATCCTCTGTTATCATCACTTTGTTCCGTACCATGCATTAACAAATATCCACCGGCTCCGTAAAGTTCAAAACCATTGTCCAATTCATAAACATTGGTCCATAAAATTATATTGTCCTGATGTCTTGTATTTTTCGCATCGGTAATCAAATACGCCAAATTTGTTTTATAATTTTCCCATTTATATCCCATACTGATATTCCATGCCCGTGACTCACGATAATTGTCAAAATATGCCGGCAAATTATCACTGACTTTTACGGTTGAAATAGGATTTTTATCGCCGTCAACATAAGCTTTTTTATAACCTGTCGCCACATTAAAATTACCTTTTTCCAAAGCAACACCCAATGACAATTCTTTATCTGTTCGATTAAACAAACCATAACCGAGCGATACGTACAAATCACCTTCATCAAAGCTCCATTTTTTCTGTGTTGCAAAAGTATAACCATCTTCTACCTCCTCATAATCAACATAACGAGAACTCATACCTCGTCTGTTTTTATTATCAGGAGCATACGAAAAACCGACTTTCATTGTTTCATCTATTGGCGCAATATAAACTAATTTTGGCGCTCTTCCATCATTCATAATTGAAGTTGACTTCGGAGTAGCAAAATAAGTTTTTTTATATCCGTTACTCCAATTTGAGTCACTTAAAAAATAAGTAATATCAGAATCATCAACTCCCAAAAATGTAATATCCTTTGCTCCTTTATGTAACATATTTGCCGCATTTTTAGCATATCCCAAATAAACTTCACCATATTTTGAAACATCTTTTACATAAGGATAAAACCTATATTCTCCCTCGCTTCTGTCTTTATCATCTTCTTTAATGATTATCGCTGTTGCCGCTTCTAATCCTAACTTATGCCCATCATCAAAAACATAGCTTGCATTTAATGTTGCATCACCTCGTCCGACCATTCGATTAGGATATTTATTTTTTCCTTTTGTTTGAGATACTCCATAATAAACACCCGCCAAACCATTTGCTTCGAAGCTCAATTCTCCGGCCGACACCGTTACGGGAAAAAAACATAACAATACAAACAATCCGTATTTTTTCATAAATATTTATCCTCTTAAAATCAATCAATCCCAAAATCTAATACTCTTAAGCCCAACAAAATAGAACATACATCATAAAAAGCATTATGTACTTGCAAACAAAATTGCTTTAATTCATCTTCTTTACCCAAAATTGTTGCAATTTCACCTGATGATTGTTTTTCAACCTTTATACCTTTTTCTTTATACTTATCTCTAAACCAAACCGCAATATTCTGATAATTCGGTTGCTTATGGTCTGCTATATCATACATGCGCAACATCTCTCGCATAACCTCGCCGTCGGCATCATTATCCTTATCAAAACTCCACCCGTGAGAATAACAAACATCATCACCTGCAAACACCTTAAACAGTTTATAAGCCCTCTCAAAATCAATTCCTTCTTTTTTCATTATTTCATCATTAATACCCGTCAAATCAACAAAATACTGCGGAATTTTTTTATGCAATTTTGGCGTTATATAAAGATTTAACTTATCAACCACTTCCAACTTATCATCAATTTTAAGTGCGGCAATTTGAATAATTTCCCGATTTTGCCACCCGCAAAAACCTTCTTCTAAAAATCCTTTATCTGCAATATATTCTGTATCAAAAATAACAAAACTCATAAAAAAACTCCTAACAATATCCGTTAAATAAATTATCAATAATTATCTTATTTTAGCAACAAAAAAAACTCGCTTTTTTCAAAGCGAGTTTCTAATTAAACAAATTTGTTTCAGAAAAAACTTTTCAAAATCATTCCCTTTTTAACATCTGTTGTGCTCACTCCTTTAAGTTTAATTGCAACATAATCTCCTTTAGTTGCAAAATCAACCAAGCATCGTTTCTTTTCAACTTGATTACAAGTGCACAAAATTTTAGTTTTTTCACTCTGCAACTCTAAATTCATACCGACACATAAATAACCGGCATCAATTCTTCCTGTAACAACAACGCCTTTAAAATCATAAACAGCATCAACAACCATAGAAAAATCTCTTTTCAATTTTTCATTATGATAAGCGTTCAATTCATCAATTGTAACTCCTTTTTCTTTCATAAAAGCTACAACTTCCTTAATTTTATCATTCATAGTAATCAAAATTAAATATATAAACTAAATATAAAAATCATATTTTTTATATATCATGCATAATTTTTATTGCAAGCAAAAACTCCGCCTCATAAAGAAGCGGAGTTTTTTTATTTATCTTCAGGTTATTGTTTCAAATCTTATTTTAAGATTTTAGAAACAACGCCGGCGCCAACAGTGTGACCACCTTCACGAATAGCAAAACGAAGACCTTCGTTCATAGCAATCGGGTGAATCAATTTGGCTGTCATTGAAATGTTATCACCGGGCATTACCATTTCTGTACCGGCAGGCAATTCGATTGAACCTGTTACGTCTGTTGTACGGAAATAGAATTGCGGACGATAGTTTGAGAAGAATGGAGTATGACGACCA